>CAINGT010000080.1 GCA_903848655.1 uncultured Sphingomonadales bacterium | reverse complement strand
TTGGTGTAGTCCCCCGAGTTGGACCCGGCCGCACGGAACCCTCTGAGTCTTTTGTTGCGCTATGCGGCAAGCCGCTCCGCTGGGTGGTTCGAATGCCTTCGCCCGCTCCAGTGTGGAAGCAGCGTTTGGTGTAGTCCCCCGAGTTGGACCCAGCCGCACGGAAGCCTCGGAGGCGGTTGTTTTGCTGCGAGGCAGGCTGCTCGAATATAGAGCCATTGGTCGAATATCAATTCAGGACTGTGTCCCCGGATCACCCTGTCCGTCGCCCCGTGCTTGACACGGGGCTTGGCTTCGCTTGCAGGGTGGTGGCCGGTTGCAGCGGCACCGAATGATGGTATCGGTGTGGCTATTGGTGTTCGACAGTGAACAGGGGCGCATCGTGATGGCACGCGGCAATGGGCGAGGCTGGTTTGGGGCGATGGTGGCTGCGGGGCTGGCGACTTTTGGCGCGCCCGATGGTTTTGCGCAGTCGTCGCCAGCGTTTTCGACTTGCGTCACGCCCGATGCGGCACCGGCTTGCCAAGCTGTTCGGGGGGACCGGGCTGAAGGGTGGACGGCACAATCGCGCGCCGAAGTTTTTGCGCAGCACGGCATGGTTGCCGCCAGCCAGCCGCTTGCCGCGCAAGCCGGGGTGCAGATTCTGAAGCAGGGCGGCAATGCCATCGACGCGGCGGTGGCAACCGCTGCGGTGCTCAGCGTGGTTGAACCGATGAATGTGGGCGTGGGCGGCGACTTGTTCGTCATCGTTTACATCGCGCGTGAGCACAAGCTTTACGCGCTCAATGCCAGCGGCATGGCGCCGACCGGCGCGACGCCCGAACGGTTTGCGGCGCTGGGCTACCATGCCGATCCCAAAAACTGGGGCCCCGGCTCGGGGATGCCGCTGGGCGGCATATTGCCGGTAACCGTGCCCGGCACCGTGTGGGGGTGGGAAGCGGTGCTGAAACGGTTCGGCACCAAAGGTTTCAAAGAGGTGCTGGCACCCGCCGAGGCCTATGCGCGCGAAGGGTTTCCGCTCAGCCAGCGGATCGCGTTCGATTGGACGCTGCCCCCGGCGCTGCCGCTCAAAGCCTGTTGCACCGCGCTCGATCCGGACTCGGTGGCCACATGGTATGTGGGCGGGCGGCCGCCAGTGGCTGGCGCGGTGTTCCGCAATCCCGATCTGGCCAAAACGTTTCGCCTGTTGCAGGCGGGCGGAGCCGCCGCGTTCTATCATGGTGAAATTGCCCAGGCGCTCATTGCCAAATCGACTGCGGCTGGCGGCACGATGACGGCGGATGATCTGGCGAATTACACTGGCAAATGGGTGGACCTCTCGCGCACCAGCTATCGCGGGTATGATGTCTTTGAGCTGCCGCCACCATCGCAGGCGTGGGCGGCGCTGGAAATGGTCAATGTGCTGGAGGCTTGCGTGCCGGTGTGGACCCCCGGTCAGACGCTGGCCAGCCTTGGCCCGCGCAATCCGCAATATTGGCATATGCTGGTGGAGGCCAAAAAGCTGGCCTTTGCCGACCTGATTGCGTTCAATGCAGATCCCGACTTTGTCAAAGTTCCAACCGACCGGCTGCTGTCAAAGGCGCACGCACGCGCGCTGTGCGGCAAGGCCGATGCAATGCGGGCATCGACCACCGGCCCACGCGGCGCGGCGAGCGACACGGGCGATACGGTCGTGCTGTCCACCGCCGATGATCAGGGCAATATGGTTGCGGTGGTGAATTCGAACTTTGACAGCTTTGGTTCGGGGCTGACAGTGCCGGGCTATGGCTTTGTGCTGCACAACCGAGGCGCGCTGTTCAGCCTCGATCCCGGCTCTGCCAATGTCATCGCCCCGCACAAGCGGCCCTTTAACACGCTGTCCGCCGGGTTTGTCATGACGGGCGATCAGCCCTTGATGTCATTGCTGCTGATGGGTGGCGACATGCAGGCACAAGGCCATGCGCAGATTCTGGTCGATGTGTTCGATCTGGGTGCCAATCTGCAGATGGCGACTGACATGGCCCGCTTTCGCCACAATCAGGTGTCGAACACGCTGATGTTCGAACAACCACTTGATGATCTGGTTGGCAAAGATTTGGCAGCGCGGGGGCACGCGATGCGTCCGCCCACCAGCGAGGATTACGGCGGCTACCAAGCGATTGCGGTCCAGCCGGTCAAAGATGAACCGGGCGCGCGGGTCTATCGTGCGGGCTCTGATCATCGCAAGGACGGACAGGCGGTGGGATACTAGAGCGGAATGCGATTAGATTGAATCGCATTCCGCTCTAGAGTCTTTGTTTTCGCGTGATTTATTGCGAAAAACCGGTTCCCACTTTTTCGCATCACGCTCTAAAACGCGATGAGAAATGCCGGTTTCCCGCGCGGTCAAATCACGCCAAGGTCCCGCAAACCCACGGGAATGCGCGACTTGAACGGGAAAAAGCCTTTGGTCGCATGGGGCCAGAAGTGCGTGTCCCACGCCCGGCGAGTGCAGCCCAAGGCAATGCCTTCTGACGCCAGTTGCGGGCGAAGGCGGGCCAGCGCATCGGCCAAGGGGCCGACCGGCGCATAAGCGGTTGCGATCTGCCGCACGCCCGCGCTTTGCGCGGCGGCAATCAGGCTTTGCGCGTCAAGCGTGGCGATGCCGCTTGCCGGGCAGGCGAACCGCGCTGCGGCCCGCGCCAACACGTCGGTTTTTGCGGCGGTGACAAAGCGATGCGCTTTGTCGCCCCACAACAATGCCGGGTCATCCGCAACCAGTGCCGCCGCAAAAGCACGGCGTTCGGCAAACACGCATTCAGGATGCAGATCATCGTGCGTGACCAGCAGCAGCGCGGGCTGACCGGGATCAAGCGCGCCGTCATCGGGCAGCGCGCGCGGTGCGGGGATGGCCGGTTCGGTCAGCGCAATTGCCTCGCGCGCCAAACCACCGGGCGCGAACCGGCCGCCGGTATAGCGCGCGATATTGTCAGCCGTGGCGAGATACGTTTTGCCCGGTGTCTGCAATCCCGCCACCCACCGCCACGACAAAGTATTGCTGGCCGCATCGGCATCGACCAAATGGCGCAAGAAAAAATCCGCACCCAAGGCCCATGGCAGGCGCAAAGTGAAAATCCAGATCGAAGCGAACCACATGCGCGCATGGTTGTGCAGATAGCCGGTTTGCATGAGTTCGCGCGCCCAGTCATCAAACCCGGCGATGCCGGTCTGGCCCGTTTCTGCCGCGATCAGCGCGCCTTCATCGCGCAACCCGTCGCGCTGCCGTGCGCAGTCATCGCGATAGCGCGACCATACCGCCGGGCGCAGTTCCAGCCAGCCTTTCCAATAGGTTCGCCACAACACTTCGGCCACGAATTTTTCTGCCGACGCAAAAGAGTGCCGCGCGAGCACTTGGGCAATCACCTCGTGCTCATCGATCAGGCGATAGCGCAGATAAGCCGACAAGCGCGAAACCGCGCCGTCATCATCAGGCCCGGGATCATGGTTGCGACCCGCCGCATAATCGCGCCCCGCCGATGGAACGAACCGGGCAAGCCGATCCAGCCCGGCCGCGCGTGTCGCGGGCATAGCGGCGATCATCGCCGCAATGCCCGCTGCAGCCGTGGCCTGATGCGCAAAAACCGCAGATAGAGCCATTCCAGCGCCGCCAGCACGCCACGATTGCGCGCCAGCCAGCCGAGCGGTTTCAGCACGGGAATGGCCCGCCACATCGCCGCAAATGCCGCCGCGCCAGACAGCATCACGCCCCCTTCGCGCGCATGAAGCCGCGCCAACAGCACGGCCCGATCCAGCGGACAGGCCGCATCGGGCGCTGCGACATCGGTAAATTCGATCACACCGCGCCAATCCAGCCGCCGCATCAGCGCAATTTCGCGCAAACACAGCGGACAACCGCCATCAAACCAGACCTGCACTTCGCTCATCCTACGGCCGCTACAGCACCGCCGATCCGTCGTCAGCCTGTCCTTTGGGCGAGCCTTGACAATGCGTAAGTCGGCTTGATTGGGCGGCCGCGCGTGGATGCCGGGTGTGGGGCGCGCCGCTGGCCCGCTCGGTCAGCCCTGCGGGCTGCCACCGCCCCCAAAGGGGCAGGAACTGGGGGCGCGATCGGTGGTCAGGCGTCGATCAGGTCGGGGTCGATATCGGCAGCGCGGTTCTGGATGAAGTGAAAGCGGTGTTCGGGGTTGCGGCCCATCAGGCGGTCGACCAAGTCTTTGATGACATGGCGGGCCTCGTTGGTTTCGGGCAGCGTGACGCGCAGGAGCGAGCGGGTTTCGGGGGCCATCGTGGTTTCGCGCAATTGCGCCGGGTTCATTTCGCCCAGACCTTTGAACCGGCCGACTTCGACTTTGCGGCCTTTGAACACGCTGGCTTCGAGTTCGGCGCGGTGCGCGTCATCGCGGGCATAAGCGTTCAGCGTGCCGGCAGTCAGGCGGTAGAGCGGGGGCTGGGCGAGGTAGAGGTGCCCTTTGCGCACCAGATCGGGCATTTCCTGAAAGAAAAAGGTCATCAGCAGCGTGGCGATATGCGCGCCATCGACATCGGCGTCGGTCATGATAATCACGCGGTCATAGCGTAGCGCATCGGCATTGCAGTCTTTGCGCGTGCCGCAGCCAAGCGCGAGCGCCAGATCGGCGATTTCCAGATTGGCGCGGATCTTGTCGTTGGTGGCCGAGGCAACATTCAGGATCTTGCCACGGATCGGCAGGATCGCCTGGGTCTTGCGGTTGCGCGCCTGTTTCGCGCTGCCCCCGGCGCTATCGCCTTCGACGATGAACAGTTCGGTTTCGCCCGGGCCTTCGCCGGTGCAATCGGTCAATTTGCCCGGCAGGCGCAATTTGCGCGCGCTGGTGGCGGTCTTGCGCTTGATCTCGCGTTCGGCCTTGCGGCGCAGGCGTTCGTCCATGCGCTCCATCACCGCGCCGAGCAGCGCTTTGCCGCGATCCATATTGTCGGTGAGGAAATGGTCGAAATGGTCGCGCATCGCCGTTTCGACCAGCCGTGCCGCTTCGGGGCTGGTCAGCCGGTCTTTGGTCTGGCTTTGAAACTGCGGGTCGCGCACGAATACCGACAGCATCACTTCGCTGCCGGTCATCATGTCTTCGGGCGCGATATCGCGCGCCTTTTTCTGCCCGATCAGATCGCCGAACGCGCGGATGCCGCGCGTCAGCGCGGCGCGCAGCCCTTGTTCGTGCGTGCCGCCATCGGGGGTCGGGATGGTGTTGCAATAATAGCTGAACGCGCCATCGGACCACAGCGGCCAGGCAATCGCCCATTCGACCCGGCCCATCGCCTCGCCTTGCGGCCCGACGGGGAAATCCTGGCTGCCCGCGAACGGGATCGTGGTCATGCATTCGCGCGTCGCGACTTGTTCGGCGAGATGGTCAGCCAGCCCGCCGGGGAACTGAAATGTCGCTTCGGCGGGCGCGTCCTCGTTGGCGAGCGCGGCGGCACATTTCCAGCGGATTTCGACACCGGCGAACAAATAGGCTTTGGACCGCGCCAGCCGGAACAGCCGTGCCGGTCTGAACCGCGCCTCTGCCCCGAAAATCGTGCTATCGGGCACGAATGTCACGGTGGTGCCGCGCCGGTTGGGGGCATTGCCGATACGCTGGAGCGGGCCAGTCGCCAGCCCGCACGAAAATTCTTGCGCAAACAATTCCTTGTTGCGCGCAACCTCAACCCGGGTCTGCGTGGACAGCGCATTGACGACCGAAATCCCCACCCCGTGCAACCCGCCCGACGTGGCATAGGCTTTGCCCGAAAACTTGCCGCCCGAATGGAGCGTGGTCATAATCACTTCGAGCGCGCTCTTGCCCGGAAAGCGCGGGTGTTCATCGACCGGAATGCCGCGCCCGTTGTCGCTGATGGTTACCCGCCCCGCAGCGCCGGGCGATTCCTCCAGCGTGATCTCGATACGGTTGGCATGGCCCGCGACGGCTTCGTCCATCGCGTTGTCGAGCACTTCGGCAACCAAATGGTGCAGCGCGCGTTCGTCGGTGCCGCCGATATACATCCCCGGCCGCCGCCGCACCGGCTCCAGCCCTTCGAGCACTTCGATGGCGGAACCATCATAGCTGTCCCCCACCGCAGCGGGCAGCTTGTCAAACAAGTCATCGGCCATGACCGCGCCTTAGCCGATCGCGCGAATCTTCGGCAAGCTGCGGGCACGCCTTACCACCGGATAAGTCAGGGCTGGAAATGTTCGGGCGCGGGGCTGACGGTTACGAATGTGCCGTTCGCCACTTCGCGCACTTCGAGCGCGCGTTCGGCAATGCCGAATTCGTTGAAGCGGAACACCCCGTCCAGCCCGATAAAGCCTTCGGGATCGAACAGGCGGCCAGCCGGAAACGTCGCGCCGTCTTTCCAGTTGCGCGCGATATTGAGCGTCAGCAGCACGGCGTCATAGCCGACCGTGGCAAAGCGCGGCGGCGCTGTGCCAAATCGCGCGCGATAGGAGCGTTCAAACTGGCCAAAACGCTGGTCCGACACCGCCGCAAACCACGCCCCGCGCAGCGCCGGGCTTTGCGCGATGGCACTTTCGCCGATCCACAATTCGGTGCCGAGCAGGCGCACCCCGCTGGCAAACGGCGCGGCAAATGTGGCGATGCGCGCGCTGTCGCCGATCAGGATCGCATCGACCTGGCCTTTGGCCTTGACCCGTCGGATCGCGCTGCCGACCGAGGTATTGGTGCGGTCATAAGTTTCGATATCGGTGATCCGCACGGCACTGCTGCGCGCCGCGCCCGACAGCCCGGACGCCACGCGCTGACCATAAGTGCCAAGCGGGATGATCGCGCCCAGCGCGGTCACCCCGTGCGCGCGGGCATAGCCCACCACGCGCGCGACCGATTGCCCTGGCACGTGGCCAAACACGAACACATCGCGGCTGGCGAGCGCAGGGTCGTTGGCAAAGGATATCATCGGCACTTGCGCCGGGCGCGCGACCGCGACCACTGCGGCCACATCTTCGGCAGTGATCGGGCCGAGAATCAGCTTGTTGCCATCATCGAGCGCGCGCGTCGCGGCGGCGGCGGCCCCGGTGGCGGTATCGTACGTGGTGATGCGCAAGTTCTGCGCATTGGTGTCGAGCAGCGCCTTGGTCGTGGCATTGGCCAGCGCCTGGCCGAGCGCGGCGTGGCTGCCGGTCATCGGCACCAGCAGTGCGACGCGGTGCCGGTCGGCATCGCGCGGCAGGACATTGGCTTGCGGCGTGGTTTCGACCGGGGTGACCACCGGCGCCACCGGCTTGGGCGTGGGCACCACCGCGCAGGCAGCCAGCAGCGCGAGCAGCGCCACCGCACCCGCGCGCGCGATCCGCCGCGAGGTTTCGACCGCGATCATCATCATCCGCTTGCCTCTTTCACCCGGCCGGGTCCATGCACGGCGCATGGATAGCCCTCTGCCCGAAACCACCACACTTGCGCCCGGCCTCTACATCGTTGCCACCCCGATTGGCAATCTTGGCGATATCACGCGGCGCGCGATTGACGTGCTCGGCGGAGTGACGCTGATTGCGTGCGAAGACACCCGCGTGACCGGCAAGCTGATGGCGCATCTGGGGTTGAAAAAGCCGCTGCGCCGCTATGACGATCACGCCGACGATGCCGCGCGCGATGGCCTGATCGAACTGGCGCGCAGTGCGCCAGTGGCGCTGGTGTCGGATGCCGGCACCCCGCTGATTTCCGACCCTGGCTATCGGCTGGTGCGCGCCGCGCACGAAGCGGGGGTGGCGGTCACCACGCTGCCGGGGCCAAGCGCGCTGATCGCCGCGCTGACTCTGGCCGGGCTACCGACCGACCGGTTTCTGTTCGGCGGGTTTGTCCCCGCCAAAGCCAAAGCACGCGCCGATCTGTTGGCCGAATTGGCGGCAGTTCCCGCCACGCTGGTGTTGTACGACACCGGCCCGCGTCTGGCAGACACGCTCGATGCCATGGTCACGCTGCTGCCCCGACGCGAAATCGCGGTGGCGCGCGAAGTGACCAAGCTGTTCGAGGAATGCCGCCGGGGCAGCGCGGAGGAACTGGCGGCGCATTACCGCGCGCATCCGCCGCGCGGCGAAATCGTCGTGCTGGCTGGGCCACCCGTCGCCGCGCCCGCGCCCGATGCTGCCGCCATCGATCAGGCCTTGCGCGCCGCGCTGGCCCATCTGCCGGTATCGCAAGCCGCGCGCGATGTGGCGCGCGCGCTGGGGCTTGATCGCAAGGCGCTTTATTCCCGCGCGCTGGCGCTGCAGGCCGATCCGGCATGAGCCGCAAGCATCGCGCGGCGCGCGACGGGCGGCGCGGCGAATGGCTGGCGGCGCTCTACCTGATGGCCAAAGGCTGGCGCATCGTCGCGCGCCAGCAGCGCATCGGCACCGGGCGCGGCGTGGGCGAAGTCGATATTATCGCGCGGCGCGGGCGCGTGCTGGTGTTTGTCGAAGTCAAATGGCGGCAATCGGCACACGCGCTCGATCAGGCCATCGACACACGCCGCCTGACCCGCGTCGCCCGCGTTGCCGCCGCGATGGCCCCCCGGCTGATGCGGGCCGATGACAGTGTGCGGATCGACGTGATATTGCTTGCGCCGTGGCAGTGGCCGCGCCACATGACCCACGTGTGGCAGCCGTTTTCATAACCTTGCGCGGGACACTTCAGGCATGGCATTGCGCGTCGCGGTCCAGATGGACCCTTTGGCCACGATCACGATCGCCGGCGATTCGACCTTTCACCTGATGCTGGCGGCACAGGCGCGCGGCTGCGCGCTGTGGTACTATCCCGTCACCTCGCTCGCGTGGGAAGCCGGGCGCGTAACCGCAAAGGCCGCGCCGGTAACCGTGCAGCGCGTGGTCGGCGATCATTACCATTTGGGTGAACCGCGCACCATCGACTTGGGCCGCGATGTCGATGTCGTGCTGATGCGGCAGGACCCGCCGTTCGATCTGGGCTATATTACCGCCACGCATCTGCTCGAACGGCTCGATGGCGAAACGCTGGTGGTTAACGACCCGCGATCGGTGCGCAACGCGCCCGAAAAAGTCTATGTGCTCGATTATGCGCGGTTCATGCCGCCCACGCTAATCACGCGGTCCTCCGCTGATGTGCGCGCGTTTCAGCGGAGCCACGGTGGCGGTGCGTTGGTGGTCAAACCGCTGCACGGCAATGGCGGCAAAGCGGTGTTCAAGATCGAAGCCGATGGTGGCAATCTGTCCGCGCTGGCCGAACTGTTCGGGCAAGTCTGGCCCGAACCGTTCATGGTGCAGACCTTCCTGCCCGAAGTAGCCGAAGGCGACAAACGCATCGTGCTGGTCGATGGCGAAGTCCTGGGCGCGATCAACCGCAAACCGGGCGAAGGCGAATTCCGCTCAAACCTTGCCGTTGGCGGCTACGCCGAAAAATCCGCGTTGACGGCGCGCGAAGCTGAAATCTGCGCCGCGATGGGGCCGGATTTGCGCGCGCGGGGGCTGATTTTCGTCGGCATCGACGTGATTGGCGGCCAATGGCTGACCGAAATCAACGTAACCTCGCCCACTGGCCTAGTCGCCATCGAAAAGTTTGATGGCACCGATACCGGGGCCGCGATCTGGGATGCCATCGAGGCGCGGCTGGGGTAGGCCTGAATCGGTTGTGTGCAGCGTCATCGTAATTCCGGATGACGAAGACCATCAGGACCCACCCTTGCCCGATGATCCTGAACAAGCCGGTTATCTGCTGGATAGAGCGGAATGCGATGAGACTGAATCGCATTCCGCTCTAGAGTCTTTGTTTTCGCGTGATTTATTGCGAAAAACCGGTTCCCACTTTTTCGCATCACGCTCTAGGAAATGCTTTAACAGTTTGCGGGTTTGGCAAAAAACCGGTTCCCACCGGGCGTGATCCGGCATTATAGGCGCTGGCCATGCGCAGCGCCTCGATCACCCGCACCACGGCGGAAACCGCCATTGCCGTTACTGTCGATCTCGACGGGACGGGAATTTATGAGGTTTCAACCGGAATCGGTTTTCTCGATCACATGATCGAACAGTTCAGCCGCCATTCGCTGATCGATGTCGCTTTGCGCGTGCGCGGTGATCTGCATGTCGATCAGCATCACACCGCCGAAGACAGCGCGATTGCGCTCGGCCAGGCGATTACCCAAGCGCTGGGCGACAAGGCCGGGATCGCGCGCTATGGAGAGGCGCATGTGCCGATGGATGAGGCGCTGGCGCGCGTGGCGCTCGACATATCGGGCCGTCCGGTGCTGGTGTGGCAGGCCGCGTTCAGCCAGCCCCGGCTGGGTGAAATGGATACCGAATTGTTCGAACACTGGTTCCAGTCGCTGGCGCAAGCGGCGGGGATCACGCTGCATATTGCCAACCTCTATGGCAGCAACAACCACCATGTGATCGAAGGCATCTTCAAGGCGTTTGCCCGCGCGATGCGCGCGGCGGTCGCGGTCGATCCGCGCAAAGGTGGCGCAGTGCCTTCGACCAAAGGGCAACTGGGTGGCTGAAACCGTTGCGCTGATCGATTATGGCGCGGGCAATCTGCATTCGGTGGCCAATGCCTTGCGCGCGGCGGGCAGCGCAGGCGTGGTGGTGACCGCCGATCCCGCAGTCGTGCGGCACGCGGATCGCATCGTGCTGCCTGGTGTCGGCGCGTTTCGCGCCTGCATCGATGCCTTGCGCGGCGTGCCCGGACTGGTCGAAGCGATGACCGAGCGCGTAAGCCTTGGCGCGGTGCCGTTTCTCGGCATCTGTGTCGGAATGCAATTGCTGGCGACGCGCGGGATCGAATTCGGCGTGACCCCGGGGCTTGACTGGATCGGCGGCGAAGTGCGGCGGATCGTACCGGGCGAACCGGCGGTCAAAGTGCCGCATATGGGCTGGAACGCGGTGGCACCACGCGGAACAGACACGATCGTCGCGCCGGGCGAGGCCTATTTCCTTCATTCCTATCACTTTGCCCCCGACGATGCGCGCGATATCGCGGCGATGACCGACCATGGCGGCGCGCTGGTCGCAGCGGTGCAGCGCAATACGGTGCTGGGGGTGCAGTTCCACCCCGAAAAGAGCCAGCATTACGGGCTGGACCTGCTGACGCGGTTTCTCGCGTGGAAACCCTGAACCGATGAAGGCGCGCGCGTGATCGTATTTCCGGCCATCGACCTCAAGGCAGGGCAAGTCGTGCGTCTGGCGCAAGGCGATATGAACCGCGCCACGGTCTATGGCGATGATCCCGCGCTTCAGGCGCGCGCCTTTGCCGAAGCGGGCAGCCAGTATCTCCATGTCGTCGATCTCGACGGGGCCTTTGCCGGCGAAGCACGCAACCGCAGCGCGGTTGAAGCGATCCTGACCGCCTTTCCCGGGCACGTTCAGCTTGGCGGCGGCATCCGCACCCCGCTGGCAGTCGATGGCTGGTTCGATCTGGGCGTGTCGCGCGTGGTGATCGGCACTGCCGCGCTGCACGATCCGCCCTTCGTGCGCGCTATGGCCAAAGCCTATCCCGGCGGGATCGTGGTAGCGGTCGATGCGCGCGATGGCATGGTGGCGACGCACGGCTGGGCCGAAGTGTCCGATGTCAGCATCGCAGATATGGCGCGCCGGTTCGAAGACGCCGGGGTCGCGGCGATCCTGTTTACTGATGTCGGGCGCGATGGCTTGCTCAAAGGCTGCAATATCGACGCCACGGTCGATCTGGCGCGCGCCACACGCCTGCCGGTAATCGCCAGCGGCGGGGTCAAAGGGCTCGATGATATCCGCCTGTTGAAAATTCACGCGAATGACGGGATCGAAGGGGTGATTACCGGGCGCGCACTTTATGACGGGCGGCTCGATCTGGGCGCGGCCATCGCGATTGCCGAGGCGGCATGACGGTCTGCATCCGCGTCATCCCGTGCCTTGATGTCGCCAATGGCCGCGTGGTCAAAGGGGTGAACTTTGTCGATCTGCGCGATGCGGGCGATCCGGTCGAACAGGCGCGCGCTTATGACCGCGCCGGGGCGGACGAATTGTGTTTCCTTGACATTTCGGCCAGCCACGAAGGGCGCGGCACGTTGCTGGATATGGTCGCGCGCACCGCAGAAGTGTGCTTCATGCCGCTGACCGTGGGTGGCGGGGTGCGCAGCGTGGGCGATGCACGCGCGCTGTTGCTGGCGGGGGCCGACAAAGTTGCGGTCAATTCCGCTGCCGTCGCCCGCCCCGAAGTGGTACGCGATATCGCCGAAAAATTCGGCAGCCAATGCGTGGTCGCCTCGGTCGATGCACGCCGCACCGGGCCAGACGCATGGGAAATCTTTACCCACGGCGGGCGCACCGCCACCGGCATCGACGCGCTGGCCCATGCGGTGCGACTGGCCGAGCTGGGCGCGGGCGAATTGCTGGTGACCTCGATGGATGGCGATGGCACGCAAGGCGGCTATGACCTCGCGCTCACGCGCCGGATCGCCGATGCCGTGCCCGTTCCGGTGATCGCCAGCGGCGGGGTCGGCACGCTCGATCATCTCGTGGCCGGTGTGGTCGAAGGCCATGCGAGCGCGGTGCTTGCTGCCTCGATCTTCCACTTCGGCACGCACACCATCGCCGACGCCCACGCCGCGCTGCGCGCCAGCGGCTTGCCCGCGCGCGGACGCGCATGACCGGCGCAAACCACAAAGGGTGGCGGGTGCGGGTGGACAGCGGCGTGCGGGTCGTGACATAGCCGCACGGATCATGACACACGCAGACCAGGCATCGCTGGCGGCATTTCTGGCCGCGCATCCCGACGTCGATGCGGTCGAAGCGTTCGTGTTCGATATTGCCGGGGCGGCCAAAGGCAAATGGCTGACGCGCGACAAGGCGCTGGCAGTGGCGGACAAAGGGCTGGCGATGCCGCTGTCGGTATATGGTCAGGATGCCTGGGGTTGCGATGTTGCCGGGGCAGGGCTGGCGTTCGGCACCGGCGATCCCGATGGACTGGGGTTTGCGGTGCCGGGGCGGTTTGCGCTGATACCGTGGCGCGATGGCGCGGTGGCGCAAGCGTTTCTGGTGTTGCGCGACGCAACCGGGGCATCGGCTGAGGCTGATCCGCGCGCGGGGCTGGAACGGATCGTTGCCCGCTATGCCGCGCGGGGGCTGACTCCGGTGGTGGCGGTCGAACTGGAGTTTTATCTTTATCGGCTGGAACAGGGCTTGCCCGTGCCGCTCGATGGACCAGGCATGGCAAGCTGGCGGCGCAATGATACGCTCTCGCTCAGCGCGCTGACGGCGCAACAGCGGTTGATCGATGCAATCGTGCGTGCCGCGCACGCCATCGGCATTCCGGTCGATGGCATAACCAGCGAGGCCGGACCGGGCCAGTTCGAGATCAATCTGCTGCACCGCGCCGATGCCTTGGCCATGGCCGACGATGCGATGCTGCTGCGGCGGATCGTGCGCGGTTTGGCAGCCGCGCACGGATTGGGCGCAACTTTCATGGCGAAGCCTTATGGCGATGCTTCGGGCAGCGGGCTGCATATCCATGCCAGCGTCAACGATGCTGCGGGTAACAACGTGCTGGCCGATCCGGCAACCGGTGGCCCGGCCGCGGCGCTGTTCCATGCAGTGGCCGGGCTGGTTGCGGCAATGCCCGAAACGATGCTGGCGTTTGCCCCCAATGCCAATTCGTTCCGCCGCTTTCGCCCTGATGCCCATGCCCCGATATCCGCCGGATGGGGTAATGATGACCGTTCAGCCGCGATCCGCGTGATCGACGGCCGTACTGCGGGCGGAGGGGCCAGTGCGACGCGGATTGAACATCGTATCGCCGGGGCCGATGCCAATGCTTATCTCGCGCTGGGCGCAATGCTGGGGGCAATGGCACAAGGGATCGAGGCTGGCGTACCCCCACCGCCGCCGCAAAGCCCGCAAGACCCGGCATCGGGCGCGCGCCTGCCGGTCGAATGGGGCGCAGCGATTGACCGGTTTGCCGCATCGGATGTTGCCACGGCCTGCTTTGGCGCACGCTTGCGCGATATCGTGGTGGCCTGCAAGCGGCAGGACCGCGCCGCATTCATGGCGCAGATCGACCGGTTTGAATATGATACGTATCTCGCTTTGCTATGATGTCTGCCAGGAGTTGTTCGGAATGACCAAGATCGCGCTCGCCACATTCGCCCTGCTGGCCCCGCTGGCTGCCCACGCGCAAGACGCGACCGCGGGCAAAGCGGTGTTTACCCAATGCACCGCCTGCCATGCCTATAAACCCGGCCAAGTCGGGGTGGCCGCGCCCAATCTGGTTGGCGTGGTCGGGCGCAAGGCGGCTTCGACCGCATTTGGCTATTCCGCCGCGCTCAAGGCGTCGAAGCTGACGTGGGATAAAGCCACGCTCAACAAATTTTTGCAGGCACCCTACAAGCTGGTGCCCGGCACCCGCATGGTGATTGCGATCACCAACGACACCCAGCGCGCCAACCTGATCGCCTATCTGGCGACACTGAAGTAAGCGCCATGATTTAGGGCGTCTGGCGCAGCACTTGCGCCAGAGTGTCAAACAGTTCGTGAATTTGCGCGGCGGTGATGATAAGCGGGGGCGAAAGCGCGATGATGTCGCCGGTTACGCGGATCAGCAGCCCGGCATCGAACGCGCGGTGGAATGCTTCCATCGCGCGCGCGCCCGGCGCGCCATCACGCGGGGCGAGTTCGATGGCCGCGACCAGCCCCAGATTGCGCACGTCGATCACGTGCGGCGCATCGCGCAAGGCGTGCGCCGCGTCTTCCCACACCGGGGCGAGGCTGGCGGCGTGGGCGAACAGTGCCTCGTCATCGTAAAGCTTCAGCGTGGCAATCGCCGCCGCGGCTGCCAGCGGATGGCCGGAATACGTATAGCCGTGAAAGAATTCGATTCCCGCAGGCGAGCGATCAATCACGGTATCGTGCACGTCGCGGCTGACCGCGACCGCGCCCATCGGCACCGCGCCATTGGTCAACCCTTTGGCCATTGTCAGAATATCCGGGGTCACGCCGAAATAGTCCGCCGCCGTCGCCGCGCCTAACCGGCCGAACCCAGTAATCACTTCGTCAAAGATCAGCAGAATGCCATATTTGCGGGTAATATCGCGCAACCGTTGCAAATAGCCGTGGGGCGGGACCAGCACCCCGGTCGATCCGGCCACTGGCTCGACCATTACGGCGGCAATCGTTTCTGGCCCGTGCAGCGCCACCAGGTCTTCAAGTTCATCGGCCAGATTGCCGTTCGACGGTTGCTGGCCGCGTTGAAACCGCACGGCATCACCATGGGTATGCGCCAGATGATCGACGCCCCAGACTTGCGCAACATGCCGCCGCCGGTTGCCGCCGATCCCGCCCACCGACATGCCGCCGAAATTGGTGCCGTGATAGCCGCGCTGCCGCCCGATCAGCCGGAACCGTGTGCCCTCACCGCGCGCGTGATGGTACGCGAGCGCGATCTTGAGCGCGCTGTCCGCGCTTTCCGACCCCGAATTGGTGAAGAACACGCGGTCCATTCCGGCGGGCATCATCCGCGCCACCGCGCTTGCCGCAGCAAATGCCAGCGGATGGCCGAGCTGAAACGTCGGCGCAAAATCGAGCACGTGCGCCGCTTCGGCAATCGCGGCGGCAATCGGCGCGCGGCCATGCCCGGCATTGACGCACCACAGCCCGGCGGTGCCATCGAGCACCTGCTGCCCGTCGGTGGTGGTATAATGCATGGCGCGCGCGCTGGCGAACAGGCGCGGATTGGCCTTGAAAAACCGGTTGTTGGTGAATGGCATCCAGAAATGCGCCATATCGACATCACCGGCAGCGGCGGTCAGGTCTTCGGCTGTGCGAATGTCCAAACGGGCGAGCGTGGCCATGCTGGGGGTCTCCAAACGGGGGTTGCAAGCGGCTTATATGTCCGGCGAGGGCGGTTCAACTCCCGAGATAGCGACGATCACCTGCGGACAGGTTGCATCACGGTGTAGATATGCGATGGATACGGGATCAAGGAGATTTTCCCATGTTGCTATCGTTCCGCCAACTCGCGTCGCTGCTCGCACTGGTCACGATCACCGGCGCTGCCACCCCGGCGCTCGCCGCGCTGCCGGTCGGCGCGCAAGCCCCGGCGGTCAGCACCCAAGCGGTCATTGCGGGCAAGCCGTTCCAGTTCAAGCTGGCCGATGCGCTTAAGCGCGGGCCGGTGGTGCTCTATTTCTTCCCCGCTGCGTTCACCAGCGGCTGCACCATCGAAGCGCACGATTTTTCCGATGCAACCGAGCAATTTGCCGCAAATGGCGCAACCGTGATCGGGCTTGCGCACGATCCCATCGAGACGCTTAGCCGGTTTTCGGTCACCGAATGCCGCAACAAATTTGCCGTCGGAGTCGCCACCAGCGCGATTATTGCCGACTTCAAAGTCAAACTGCCGCTGCTGTCGATGTCAGACCGCACCAGCTTTGTGATCGCGCCCGATGGCAAAATAATTTTCGCCTATAGCGCGCTCAGCCCCAGCGGCCATGTCAGCAAGACTTTGGCGGCAGTCAAAGCATGGCGTGCGGCGCATCGCGTCGGTATTCGGTGATTATAGCGTGATGCGAGCCGCAGGCCACCGAAGGTAAAAAGTGGGAACCGGTTTTTCGCAATAAATCACGCGAAAACAAAGACTCTAGAGCGGAATGCGATTCAATCTAATCGCATTCCGCTCTAGAG
>CAINGT010000079.1 GCA_903848655.1 uncultured Sphingomonadales bacterium | reverse complement strand
GTTGATCAATCGACTCGACGCATGGCTGCGCAAGACCGGAACGGGCTTGCTGCTGGTCAGCCATCGTCCGGCGATGGCCGCTCTTGCCGACCAGGTCGTGCAGATCTAGGCCCGCGGCTCAACCCGAGCGAACATTGCTGCGCTGACCCCCCGGCTGATCGGCGTCACCACAGGCAAACGGCTAGCGATAGAATGAGCGGGCCCAACAACCTCGGACAGGCTGGCTATGACATTCCCCAACCTGCCGTCTGCCAATCTGTAAAAGACCTGTTTGGCTTCGCGGCGGGTCTGAACCAGACCGGCTTTGCGCAATAATGCCAGTTGCTGGCTGATCAACACGGGCCCCTGTCCCATATCGGCCACAAGCTCGCCAACGCCTCGCTCGCCGCGTGCGAGAATCGCCAGCAATTGAAGGCGCATCGGGTGCCCTATGAGACGCAATTCCTCGACCAGTCGCGCCATGTCCACCGAAGTTTGGCCAAGCTGTGTCATGAGTCCGGTGCCTTCCGGTAAAACCAGCTTGTCGGCCCATTGGCCGCCAAAACCGCATCTGCTGTAAATTCTGGCGGTGATAGCAATGCATCGCCTGGCTGCCATTCTGCGGGCGTCATCACGGCCCCAGACTGGGTTTGTTGAAGCGCGGCCAGGGTCCGCAGCATTTCCTCAACTGACCGTCCAACGCTTACCGGATAGAACATATTGGCCATCAGCACGCCGTCGGGATTGATGAAATAGACGGCGCGGACGGACGCGGCATGGTGCACATCGGCAGGCACCATGCCGAACGCGCGGGCGATCTCGAGCGTCGGATCTTCGACAACCGGAAACGGTACGCGGACACCCAGTTCATCGTGAATTGCGCGGATCCAGGCCAGGTGCGAGAACAGACTGTCGATCGAATGACCCAGCAGGCTGCATCCTAGCCCTTCAAACCGGTCCGCAGCCGCGGCGATGGCCATGAATTCGCTGGTGCATACGGGCGTGAAATCGGCCGGATGCGAGAAAAACACCAACCAGCGTCCGCGAAATTCCGACAAGCGCACCATGCCTTGCGTGGTGCGCGCGGTGAAATCGGGCACGGCATCGCCAATGCGCAAGGGCACGTCCGGCGTTGACCCGATGGCTGATGCTGCGCTGCCGGATTGCATCAATCAGGTGTCCTTTTATGAGCAAAACGTTGCATCATCATATTACCAAATAGTGATTATGACAAATTGATAGTCATCAAATCTGCACACCCTTATGGATATCTGTCGTATCAGTTGTGCGGCACGGTTGGGGAGTCGCCAAAGCTATCACGCAGATCAATGGCGATATGATTAGGCGGGCTGGGCAGCCCCCCATTCGCACCAACCAAGCACGCGGGGCGTCTTTGGCAGGTACATGGTCTCGAGGTGATCGATGACAAAGCCGGAGGCTTTGATTGATGCGGAGACTGGTCGCGTCAAGTGGCAGCCCCCCGCAAGAGGCAGCCACAGCGGCTCCAATCGCTGTTGCCAACGCTGCGTCCGAACATCTGGTGAGAGCCCATGCTCGGAAAACAGCAAGGTCCCGCCAGGCTTGAGAACCCGGCGCGCTTCGCCCAGCGCGGCCTGCGGCGATCGGACAGAACAAAGCGTGAAGGTGCATGTGATCGTGTCAAAAGTCGCGCCATCGAACGGCAGGCTTTCTGCTTCCCCTGCCAGAATAGTGACACTCAGCCCATCCGGACGCGGCGCACCGTGCGCGACCTGACGCAATTCTGCCGAAGGATCGACGCCGGTGACACTCTCGACCTTGGCAGGGTCATAGAAGGCGAGGTTCAGACCACCCCCGATGCCGAGTTCGAGCACGCGACCGGTCGCCTGGGGCACAATCTTTGCGCGCTGCCGCCGGATCGGGCGAGACCCGCAGGCGCAACCGATGACATGCGGCAGGATATGCCGCTCATAAAATGAGCCGATCACGGCGTACCTTTCTACCATATCCGAGGGGGCCATTTAGAGTATCCGTGATGATCAAGCGATAGATTGCTGCCAGCATCGGTCAGCTTTGAGCAGAGCGTTGGCGGTGACGACGAGTTTTCGCATGACGGCAGTGATGGCGATTTTTGCGGGTTTTCCGGCACGGACGAGTTGCTGGTACTTGGCCTTGAGGTCAGGGTTGAAGCGCGCTGCGACGAGTGCTGGCATGTAGAGTGCTTTCCGCACGTTGGCTCGCCCCCTCGGATGAAGCTCTTGCCTTTCCACTGACCGGACTGGCGGGCAACGGGTGCGAGCCCTGCGAGCGAAGCGGCCTGCTTGTTATCGAGGCTGCCGAGCTCAGGCATGGTGGCAATGAGCTGGTTGGCAGTCAGCGTTCCAACGCCGGCGATGCTGGTAAGGATTTTGTGCCGTCGAGCGAGTTTGGCATCGGCTGCGATCAGGCTGGCGATCTCGGCATCGAGCGCGTCGATATGGCGCTCGATCTGCTCGAGTCGCTGTTTGCACTGGCGCTTCAAGATGGCGATGGTGAGATTTTTCTCGCGGTTCTTGAGCGCGGTGCGGTCACGCACCAGGCCGTCACGGGCATTGATAAGTTCAGCCAGTTGGGCTTGCTCGGCACTTTGCGCAGGTCTGACAGGGGGTTGCAGGGTTGCAGCCATGCGCGCCAGCAGCATGGCATCGATGCGATCCGTCTTGGCGAGCGTGCCGGTGGCTTGGGCAAAGCGTCGGGCGCGTTCAGGGTTGAGCTTGACGCAGGGCCAGTCGGCCAGTGTAACCTCAAGCGCGCGGTGGTAGGTGGCGGTTGCCTCAAAGGCGATCCGTTCAACCTGCCATTGCTGCAGCCATGCGATCAGCGCCTTGTGGCCCTTGGCCGTGTTGGCGAATTGGCGCTCGGTGCCAGCCGGATAGGCATGGCAGTCCAGGTTCGCTTTGGAGATGTCGATGCCGATGGTTTGTGGTAGATCGTTGCTCATCTTTTCCGATGTCCCATGCTTGTCATCCGGGCCGCAAAGCCCCTGTATCCGTTCGGGCCTGAAGGAAAAGAAAGGGGCGATCCTACTCTAACCCGGTCCCTTAAAGACCAGCGTGTGCGCGATCCGTCCCCTTCCGCCCGGGCCGGGGTGGCCACCCCGGCCCGGGCAATCCATCATGGCCCAAACGGACAGAAATGTCATAAGACAAGCGTGATGCATTTGATCTGAAACGGAATATGCTTTAGAATCCTCTGCAGTCGCATCGTTTATTGCGGAGTTCCGGTACCCTCTTTTTTGCACGATGCTCCATCGTCGCAACAATCGGCTGGGGACGAAGGATAATGGTACGCGCGCGTGGCGCGAACAGGCACATTGCGGTTTTTGCGCGCTTCCGCCAACGATAGCGAATGGCACAAACCGTTCCCCGGCTGCTCGTCCGCGCGCTTGGCAAGTCTGTGCCCGGCCCCCGGCGGCTGTTCCAGCATCTCGACCTTGCCGTTGCGTCCGGTGAACTTGTGGCGATTGTCGGCGAATCCGGTGTCGGCAAATCAACATTGCTCAATATTCTGGCAGGGTTGGACGCGGCGGAGGCCGGCAGCGTTACCATCGCTGGCACCGACCTCGGCCCGCTGAACGAGGCGGCGCGAACCAAGCTGCGGCGCGAACAGATCGGCTTTGTGTTTCAGGCGTTTCATATCCTGCCATACCTGACTTTGCGCCAAAACGTGGCGCTGCCGCTGGCGCTGGTTTCACCCGACGCCCGCGCGGCAGAGCGGCGGGCAAACGCGATGCTGGACGCCGTCGGGCTGGGCGGGCGCGGCGATGGCTATGCGCGTGATTTGTCTGGCGGCGAATTGCAACGTGTCGCCATTGCGCGTGCGCTCGTACACCGCCCCGCGCTGATCCTTGCCGATGAGCCGACCGGCAACCTTGATCCCGAAACTGCCGCGCGGGTGCTGACCCTGTTTGCCGAAGCGGTGCGCCACCATGATGCGGCGTGCGTGATGGTCACCCATTCCGCCCAAAGCGCGATGATCGCCGACCGCGTTTTGCAGTTGAATGCAGATGGTCTGGTGGAACTGCGTGGCGGCTAAATCGGGGCTTATGTCCGGGCGGTTGGCGCTTCGCTGGCTGATCGGCGGCGAGTGGCGCTTTCATCCGGCGCGGTTTGCGATGACAGCCATCGCGATTGCGGTCGGCGTGGCGCTGGGCTTTGCCGTCCATCTGGTCAACGGATCAGCGCTCGCATCATTCAATGGCGCCATGCGCGGCATCAGTGGCGGTGCCGCGCTGTCGGTCCGTGCGACCAGCCCGCTGGGTTTCGATGAGCAGACTTATCCGGAGATCGCCCGTGCCGAAGGGGTGGCCGATGCCAGCCCGGTAGTCAGCCTGAATGCGCGCGCCAGAGATGTCCGCCTGACTTTGCTGGGGGTTGATATAACCCGCGCTGCGGCAGTGACCCCCGCCCTGATTGGCATGAATCTACGCGGACCCGGGGCTGGCAACGAAACCGCGTTTGACGAGACGGCGCTGTTTCTTTCCCACCAGGCGATGGCCCGGACCCACGCCCGCGTCGGAACGCAGCTTGCGGTAATCGCCAATGGCCGCACGGTTTTGCTGCGCGTGGCGGGCACCCTGCCTGCAGCGGGCGACACCGCTGAACTGGCGGTGATGGATATTGCAGCGGCGCAATGGCGGTTTGGCCGCCTCGGTCGCATTGACCGGCTGGATATTGCCTTGTCGGACCCCGCAGCCGCCGATCCCGCAGCCGCAGAGGCCAAGTTGCGCGCGCGGTTGCCGCCGAACGCGGTGTTGTCGAGCGAGGCCGCGCAAACCGCCCAAAGCGATGCGGTGTCGCGCGCGTATCGCGTCAATCTGGATATGCTGGCGCTGGTGGCACTGCTGACCGGCGGGTTTCTGGTCTATTCGGCGCAATCGCTGTCGGTCGTGCGGCGGCAGCGCGCCTTTGCACTGCTGCGCACGCTTGGCATGGATCGGCACAGCGTGATCGCGGCGGTCGTGGCCGAAGGGCTGGCAATCGGCCTGATCGGCGCGTCGGTAGGACTTGCCTCCGGCTATGCGCTGGCCTGGGCGGCGTTGCGCTGGCTGGGTGGCGATCTGGGCGCGGGCTATTTCGGCGGCGGCGCGAACGGCGTGGTGTTTCAGCCGGGCGCGGCGGCGGTGTTTCTTGCCTTGGGCCTGTTGGCGGCGGTGCTTGGCAGCGCAGTGCCTGCATGGACTGCGGCGCGCGCCGCGCCTGCCGCAGCGCTCAAGAATGCGGGCGATGTGCGCGATCCGCGCCAGCGGGTGGCGTGGTGGCCTGCCGCCGTGCTGATGGCAGCAGGGGCAGGCGCTGCGCTCATGCCCCCGGTCGCGCGGCTGCCGCTGTTCGGCTATATCGGCATGGCGTTGTTGCTGGCGGGCGGCGTTGCCGGGGTGCCGTGGTTTGCGCGCGCGCTGATCGCACCGCTGGCCCACCGCTGGCGCGGCGCAGTGCCCGATATGCTGGCGATCCGGCACCTTTATGGCGCCCCGGGCGAAGCGGCGACCGCGCTGTGCGGGATTGTCGCGTCAACCGCGCTGATGATCGCGATGGCGACTATGGTCAGCAGTTTTCGCGGTGCGGTCGATGACTGGCTGGGCAGCGTGCTCGATGGCGATGTCTATCTTCGCACGAATGCGGGGGCCAGCTTTGACCCGGCGCTGCGTGCGCGGCTTTCGGCGATTCCGGGCGTTGCCAGCATGACATTCAGCCGCCAGTTGCCGCTGACCATCGCGCCCGACCGGCCACCGCTGGCGCTGATCGCCCGGCCGGTGCAAGACCGCACCAATCCGCCCTTGGCGCTGATCGCGCGGGTGGCCCAAACACCAACAAACACGGTGCCGGTATGGGTGTCAGAGCCGGCGCAACGGCTTTATGGCTGGAATCCGGGCGACACCATCGCGCTGCCGATTGCCGGGCAAACGCGGTTCAGCGTGGCCGGCGTCTGGCGTGATTATGGGCGACAGGCGGGGGCGGTGCTGATCGATGACCGCGATTATGAACGCTTGACCGGCGACAGCGGACGCGACCAGATCGCCGTGACGCTGGCGCGCGAGGCACAGCTTGCCCCGGTTGTCCGTTCGGTGCTGGCAGCGCTGCCGCCCGCGCTCCGTAGCCAGACCGAAATGACCGAACCTGCCACGCTGCGGCGGTTTGCACTCGCGCTGTTCGATCGCAGCTTTGCGGTAACGTATGTGTTGGAAGCGGTGGCGATACTGGTCGGGCTGGCCGGAGTTGCGGCCACTCTATCAGCCCAGACCATCGCGCGCGCGCAGGAATTCGGCATGTTGCGCCATCTTGGCGTGACCCGCCAGCAAGTGAGCCGGATGCTTGCCGCCCAAGGGGTGATCGTGGGGCTGACCGGGGCGTTGGCCGGGATTGCGCTGGGGCTGATCCTGGCGCAAGTGCTGATCCACGTGATCAACCCGCAGTCCTTCAACTGGACGATGTCCACACGGATCCCGTTTGGCACGCTGGCGGGCGTGGCTGCGGCGCTGACCGGGGCGGCCGCGCTGACGGCAATCATCGCCGGTCGCCACGCCACAGCCCAAAGCGCCATTCTGTCCGTGCGAGAGGATTGGTAATGCGCCAGCCCGGCCTGTTCGCAACCGGCGGTGCGCTGATCGCCGCCATTGCCCCCGTGTCAACGCCTTATCCAGCTGTGCGGTCCGGTGCGGTCCTGCATTTTCCGGCAGACCACGGCGCGCACCCGCTGTTCCGCACCGAATGGTGGTATGTCACCGGCTGGTTGCAGACCGACGACGGCAAAAAGCTGGGATTTCAAGTGACGTTCTTCCGCACCCGCCCGCCGATTGATGAACGCAACCCCAGCCGCTTTGCCGCGCGCCAAGTGCTGTTTGCCCATGCCGCGCTGTCCGATCCGGCGACGGGCCGATTGGTCCACGGCGAGCGTGCGGCACGTGTCGGTTTTGGCCTGGCCGACGCAAAATCCGGTGAAGCCGCTGTGGCGATCCGCGACTGGCAGTTGCAGCGCCTGCCCAATGGGCAGTGGCAGACCCGCGTTTCGGCCAGCGACTTTGCGCTCGCGCTGCGCTTCACCCCGGCCCAGCCGCCTTTGCTGCAAGGGAGCGGAGGTTACAGCCGCAAAGGACCGCAGCCGCAGCAAGCGAGTTATTACTATTCTGTCCCGCATTTGCGCGTCACCGGGCGCGTCGAGCAAAACGGCAAACCCGCAAGCGTTAGCGGAGAAGCGTGGCTCGACCATGAATGGTCGTCCAATTACCTCGCGCCCGATGCGCAAGGGTGGGACTGGACCGGGCTCAATTTCGATGACGGATCGGCGCTGATGGCGTTTCGCATCCGCAGCAAACACGGCGGCACGCTGTGGGCGGGCGGTACTCTGCGCAAGGCCGACGGCACGACCACCACTCTGGGGCCAGCCGATGTGGCGTTTCGCACCGTGGCGACTTGGCGTAGCACGGCGACCGGCGCGGTCTATCCGGTCACGCAGGATTTACGCATCCGGGTGGGCGGCCGCATCGAACAGTGGCGGCTTGTACCGATGTTTGCCGCACAGGAAATGGACACACGGCGCAGCGGACTGCCGGTCTATTGGGAAGGCGCGGTGGGGACCAAGGGCGGTCGGGGCTACCTTGAGCTAACCGGATATGACCAGCCGCTCGCACTGTGATGCGCGCGCGACTGGCTGGCAATCGCGTGTGATCGCGGACCACGGATCGCGGTCGGACGGGTCATCCGCCTGCCGCTGCGGTCGGCATCGGCGGCGTGCCAGCGGCCGGCTCCGGTCCGGCTTCCCAGATACTTTCCGCCCGCATTGGCCGGACGGTGATGAGCGAGCTGCCAAGGTTGAGGTTCCCCAACGTGCGCACCTCGAACAGCGCTTCGAACGCGCCATCGCCGACTTTGGCAGCAATCGCATCAAGCTGCGCCTGATCTGCCGCCACTTCGGACATTTGTACCACTGCCGGATCGCGCGTGCCGGCAATGATCAGGATGCGATTGCCGGTGGGGCCGCGCAAGCTGGCGATATAGCCATAATCGCGCTGCGGCACTTTGCCATCGGCCACCACACCCCAATCGGATTTGAACCGGCGGCCGCTGGTCTTGTCGACCAATTCATCGAACGAATCGCCGATCTTGAACCCTGACGCGCGGAACAGCGGGTCTTGCAGCGCGCCCAGTCCGCTCAAAAAGCCGACATAGACGATATTCGCTTCTTTGAGGATTTCGGGCTTCACTTCGGACATGATTTCAACGCCCGGTCTTACGCCGCTGTCGCGCGCGGCGGCATTGACCGTCGGCAACAGGCTGCGCAACGCGCGTCCGGAACCGACCGGCAAATAATGCAAATTGACATCGATAACGCGTCCGGCCTGGTCAGGATGCAGCGCGACATAGCGTTCAAGGTCATCGCGCGAATTGACATCGAATTCGCGGACCAGCCGCGACACCACGCCGCCGTTCGTCTCGCCAAAAATATAGTAGTCACCCAGCACCAGCAGGGTCGGTCGGCGGTTTTCGACAATCGGCTGCCAAAACGCGGTTCGGGTCGCTCCAGACTCGGCATCCTGATGGCGGGCGACATAATACCACCCGGCGGCATTGATGAGCGCGAGCACCAGCAGCGCGGGCCAGATGACCATGCCGCGCCGTTTGGTGCCGGTCGCGCTTGCAACCGGGATCGCGGCGGGTGGCCCAGCACCATCCGCTGGATCGGGCGCGTCTTCGACCAGCCCCGCCGCCGCCAGAACCAGCCGATATTCACCCAGAGGAATCGAAATCCGGTCGCCATGGCCGGGCAGGCGGGCGTAGTGTTCTCCCAATTTGCGGCGGAGCCGGTGGATATAGACGCGCACCGAAGCATCGAGCATTTCGTCAAAATCAGCGGCTTTGCCGAACACTTCCTGCGCGACTTCGATGCCTTTGGGCGCCCGGCCTGCCAACGAGCATTCGAGCAGGAAGTCGAACAGCTTAACCAGTGGTTCGGATCGGCCAAGATCGCCGCTTTCGCGCACACGCGCCGCTTCTGCCGCCAGTCTTTCCGTAAATTCCGCGTCCTTGGGGGTCATGCCCCGTTGCTACCAGTCTTCGGCTTTCAGACAAGCGCAAAGCCATCCGGCGCGCGCGGTGCCATAGCGTAACGGGTTTGCAATGCTTGCAACATGTACGTTACCGTTCGGCGCTGGACGGTCAGAGCGGGGTTGGCCATCGCCGTGGCCATGGCGCTCCTTTCGATCACCGCTGGACCGGCGAAACGCCGCATGGCGCTGTCGGCATTGGTTCTTCTGGTCATTCCCGCCGGTCTGACAGGCGCGGCGCTGTGGCGATCAGGCGTTCAGGCAAGCGTGCTGCGTGCCGATCCCGAAGCGATCCTGAGCGATCCCGCGCTGCGCTCAGTCGCGCTCACGAACGGCGAACACGTGTTTGCACAGCATTGCGCATCATGCCACGGCGCGACCGGCAAGGGCGACAGGACGCTGGGCGCGTCTGACCTGACCGACGGCGAGACGCTTTACGGCATCGGCTCGGTCGCGCAGATCGAGGACATTGCGCGCTATGGCATCCGCGCGGGCAACAAGCATGGGTGGAACCTGGCGGTGATGCCGGCTTATGCCCGCAAAGTGCCCGATGCGGCAGAGGCACTGCCGCCGCAGTCTCCGGCGCAGATCGAGGATCTGACGCAATATATTCTGGCTTTCACCAACCGCGCGACGGATGCTGCGGCTGTGCGGCGCGGGCTTGCGGCTTATACCAAGGCGGGCTGCTGGGATTGCCACGGGCGCGATCTGGGCGGTGATCCGGCCATCGGCGCGCCCAATCTTACCGATAGCGTCTGGCTCTATGGCGGTCGGCCCGAAGATATCCGGCGCACGCTGGAGCGTGGCCGCGCGGGCACGAGCCCCGCTTTTGCGCGGGTGCTGACCGCAGCCGAATTGCGCAATGTTGCCGTTTACACCGCATCGCTGGCGCATCGCCGACAGGACCGGACATGACCGAGCAAGACCCATCGCAAGCACATCGCGCCACGGCAACGTGGGATATCCATCAGCCCGTCGCGCGCCGTTCGCTGCTGCTGGCGGCACTGGCCGCGCTGATCGGCCTGTGCATCGCAGGATATGGCCTGTTCACCGCGCAAGGCACGCGTACCGCCGTGGTTCCCGCCGAAGACGCTGCGCTCGTCAACACTGTACCGATCTTGCGCGCCGACCTGATCGCGCAGATCACTGCGCTTTACAACGTGCCCTTCGCCCAGACTTCGCCAGCCCAGCGGCAAAAAGTGCTCGACGACATGATCCGCGAAGAACTCTATGTGCAACGCGGCATCGAAATGGGCCTGTCCAACGACGATATCGACGTGCGTCAGGCGCTTGTTCAGGCCACCGAGGGGCAAATCGCGCAAGATGCGATGACATCCAAACCGTCGGAAGATGAACTCCGCGCGTGGTACACCAACCATGCGGCGCGCTATGCCAGCGAAGGCCTCGTCACGCTGCACGAATGGCGTGTTCCCTCAACGATGGATCCGCATGGGGCGGTGGCAAAGTTGCGCGGCGGGGCTTCGCCCGCATCGCTTGGGCTGACAACCACCGGGCGGGTCGATGACGGCGAAGAGTTTGCCTTCGCCGCCGAACAGCATCTGGGCAGCGCCATTTTTGCCATCGCCCGAACGCTGCAAAACGGCGCGGTGTCTGACCCGATCGCCATGCCCGATGGCATCCACATCGTGCAGATGGTCCGCAACACCCGCCCGGTCCCCACGCCATATGCGGCAGCGCGCGATCAGGTTCTGGCCGACTTTCTCGCCGACAAAGTGGCGCGGCTGCAAGCGGGCAACCAGCGGTTCCTGAAAAAGCGCGCCGATATCAAGATCGCAGCGGACTTGCGATGACGATGCGCAGCTTTGGACGGCTATGGCTGATCTTGGCGGCCCTGATCGTGGGCTATGGCGTACCGGCGGACGCGCATACGCGGTCCGAATCGCATTCGACCTGGCTGGTGGATGGCAATTCGGTCCACCTGACGTTTTCGGTGGCGGATATCGAGGCGCGGCGGCTGACCCCCGATGGCCGCCCGCCCAATGCGCCACAGTTGATCGCTTATCTGCTGCCCAAACTGGGTGCCAGTGCCGAAGGCCAGCCCTGCTCCATCGCCGGAAAGCCGCGCCCGGTCGCGGCGGCAACCGGCTTTCGGCGCGTGGAATTTCTGTATGACTGCCCTTCTGCCGCCGACATCGTGCTGCGCGATGCAGCCTTTTTTGACCTGGTGCCAACCCACGTCAACATGGCGCAAATCCAGACCGCCAAGGGCGATTTCGTCGAAGATGTGCTGACGAGCGAATCGCAAACCATCGCCATGCGCAAAGCGCAAGGCGGCGAAATCGCTGGCGCCGGATTCCTGACCTTTGTCAAAATGGGCCTCATGCACATTTTCACCGGGCTCGATCATATGAGCTTTCTGCTCGGGCTGGTGCTGATTTCGCGCCGGTTCAAGGATCTGGTGTTCGTGATTAGCGGCTTTACGCTGGGGCACAGCCTGACGCTCGCGCTGGCGGTGACCGGGATCATCCGCCCGCACGCCGAATTCATCGATGCGCTTGTCGCGCTGACCATCGCCTTGATCGGGATCGAGAACCTTGCCGTGCAAGTGCACCGGCCGCGCGCGTTTGCCATCGCGACAGCGGTCTGCCTGTTTGCCATGGCGGCGCTGAAGCTGCTGGGCATTGGCCTGTTGCCATTTGCGCTGCTGTTCGGTGCGGGGCTGTTCGCCTCTAACTATCTGCTCGTGGCCGGTCATGTGCGCGATGCCGGGCGGTTGCGGCTGGTCGTGACGCTGATTTTCGGCCTGATCCACGGCTTCGGCTTTGCCGCCGATTTGCTGAACGAAGCCATCCCGCCCGCAAAACTTGCCGAACTGCTGGTCGGGTTCAATCTGGGTGTCGAACTGGGCCAGCTTACGGTTGTGACCGTGCTGGTCGGCGCGGTCATCGCGCTGCGGCGCATGAAGCTTACTCTGCCAAGGCCCATCGTGGTGGACGTCTGTGCTGCCGGGCTGGTGATGGAAGGGGTCTATTGGTTCGTGAGCCGCAGCTTCAGCTTTGCATAATCTCGCAAATCCTATTCCAGATTGGCGCGCGCCGCGGCTTTGGCCGCAGCAGCAGCATTCTCGCCATCGACACCCAGCGCCTTCAGCACCCCCGCCATCAAAGGCGTAATCCGCGCAATCAGGCGTTTTACGGATTTTTTGCGGTCAATCGAATCCTGCAGCATCACGACCATCGCGCCAATCACCAGCATGGTCGCGGAATCGGGTGGGATGCCTTTGAAATGGCCGGTTGCCAGCCCTTCGACAATCGTTTCGCGCGCGATCACGTTCAGCGGGGCCTGCTCGTCCAGCAATTGCGGCGATAGCTTGATCAGCGCGGCAACGCTTTCGGGATGATCGATGGCAAACCGCAGGATCACGAATGCCCCGCTAATCAGCCGCTCGGGCGGCGGCGTGGATTTGTCGATGGCTGCGTCGAGCAATTGCGCGACATGGCCGCGCACCATGCCGAACAGCGCGTCGGCGAGCGCTTCTTTGCTTTCAAAGTGGTTATAGAGGCTGCCTTTTGCGACATCCGCCGCGCGGGCAATGTCATCGACGCTGACGCCTTCGATCGAGCGGGTGGCAAACAGTTCTTGTGCCGCCTCAAGCAGGGCGAGACGCGTCCGCGTGCTGCGCCGCGCGGTTTTGTCGGCCAGATGGCGCGCGGTATCGAGTTGGCCCAAAAATGACTGCGCGGGTTTCGAACCTTCTGTTAACCGAGGCCGAACCGCCATTGCCTGTTTCCCTCACGTCATCAGCGCGAAAAGCCGTGCAGCCCCGTGCCACTGCCCCCTTTCGCCGAAACTGGCCGCTTCGTTCAACCAAAATCCTAAAAAAGGTGAATGCGCAGGATCAAAAATGCACTTTTACGCCTGCGCGCACGGTGCGCGGTTCGACCACGCGGCTCAGCCGACCTTCGATCGGGGCCGCGTCGAATGCGGGAATGTTGGATTGATACCAATAGGCAATATCTTTGTCCCGGCTGTTGAACACGTTCAGCGCCTCGGCATAGATTTCGAGCGGCCCGATCGTGCGCGCGGCGCGCAGATTGACGACCTGGCTTCCTTTGTCGCGCTGCGAATTGTCCTCGATCAGCGGATAAGGCCCCAGATGGCGCACCCGAATGCTGGCTTGCCACGACCCTTTGACAAAGGAGATTCCCGCCGAAGCCGCGTTTTCAAAGGCGTTGGGGATATAGCTGCCGTTGTCATAGCGGGCGTGACTGGCGGTGTAGTTGGCATCGAGCGCAAGCCAGCGAGCGGGGCGCCAGAATGCGACGATTTCATACCCGTGGCGCGTGCTGGCGCTGGTCGGTTCAACCGCGTTGGAATCGCCGACAAATTTAAGCTCGCTGCCAAGGTCAAGCCACCAATATGTCGCCGTCAGGTTGAAACCGGCGCGCTGATACCGCAGGCCCAGTTCTTTGCCCGTGCCCGCCACCAGCACCGGCACCGGGGTCTGCGTGACCGCCCCGCGCACGTCGTTCGAATGGAATCCCCTGCCCCAGCTTGCATAGAGTTCGACATGGTCGCCAGCCTGATAGGCCGCCTGCGCCTTGGGCGATACGAGCGAAGCAGACCCTGCCCCCTGCCCCAGCGCCGCCGCCTCGGCATCGCGTGCGCGCACAGAATAATGATAATAATCGCCGCGCAGCCCACCCATCAGGCGCAAGCCCGGCACCGGTCGCCATGTCACCGAACCGTATAGCGCCGCCGAAGCTTCACCCACCGCATAAAGACCGAGTGACTTTACCAACTGGCGCGCGATGGTGTGCTGGACGCCAACGCGCTTGATATCGTCATAGCGGTTCTCGGTCCCGATCGCGGCCTCGAACCGATGCGAAACTTGCCATGTCTTGTCACCAGTCATGCCATAGACCGCGCGCCGGTCGGCCTGGCGGATTTGGGCGCTGGTTCCCGTTGCATCGAAATATTCAGGGTTCGAATACATCGTCCAATCGTAATACTGGCCATAGCCATTGATCCGCCAGTCGGCACCTGAAAGCCTGGCATTGGCAATCAAACGCGTCGTTTCACCCGTGGCACTGGGATCGGGCGAACAGAATGGATCGGCACAGACCGACGATCCGATAATCCGTTCGGGGATCTGCTCGGTCGGCTGCCACGTGCCGCGATAGCCGTGTACCGACAGTTCAAGTTGGCCCCACGCGGTGTGCCCGGCATATTTGACAAAGCCGGCATAGTGACGAAGCCGTTCGGGTTGTTGCCAAGGGCCGTCGTAGACCCGCACTTCGCCAACCGCCGTCAGATCGCCGCCCGCGACATGCCGGATCGTGCCGCCCGCCGCCCAACGCCGATGCCCGTACGAGCCGACTTCGGCCGATATCCACGGTCGATCAAACCGGCTGATCGTTGCCATCATGGCCGCGCCCGCCATCGCGAAGTCACCCCCGTCGGCGCGGTAGGGGCCTTTGCGAAAATCCTCGCGCGCAATCGTTTCCGGAATCAGGCCGTTGAGATCGAGATAGCCCTGACCATGACCATGGGTGCGAAAATTCATCTGCACGCCATCGATATACGTGCTGAAGTCCGACCCGTGATCGAGATTGAAGCCGCGCAGGAAATACTGGTTGGCTTTTCCGCTGCCGGAATGCTGGGCTGCGATCATTCCGGGCACTGCCTCAAGCAGTTCTGCCGTCCGCAGCAGCGGCCGAACAAGCAGATCCGCTCCGCTGATCGTGCCTTCGCTGGCTGCATGGGCGATCCCGATTCGGGATTCGCCGCGTCCGAACACCACGATGGCATCACCCGTGGTTTTATCGACGACTTGGGCAGCGGGTGCCTGGGTTTGCGCCGCTGCCGCCAACGGCAGACCCGCGACAAGCAAGCACGAACCAAGGCAGATCGAGGCGTTCAAACTACGCCGTATCAGACCAGCGGCGCGGCGTAGCCGATCCAGCGCCCCAGAAACACGATTACGATCCAAAGTGTGAGCGAGGTGAACCCGGCAATCCGCGCGGCCGGGGGCGTCGGCAGCCGGTCATCCCATTCACCGATCTTGCGATAGGCGGTGACATGAAAGATCGCCATATTGATCCCAGCGATCAGAATGGTCAGCAGCTTGAACCGGAACGGCATGCTGTCAAAATATTTTGTGGCGTTGGAAACGAACAGCAGGCTGCCCGAAACCAGCGCAAGCACGAACGCGCCCCATGTAAACGGCAGCATATCCAGCGTCAGTTGCCGCGCGCCGCGGCGGTGCGATGCAATCCCGAGCAGGCGCAAATCAACAATCGCAATCGTACCGACGACCACGGCGATCATCAGGACGTGGAGGCTTTCCAGCATCGGAAACAAGGACCCGCTTTCGCGGATAGCCGATGCAACGCCTGAATCGTAGAGCATCTGCATCAGCGCGTTGGTCGGCGCATCGGGTTCCATGATCGCATTCTCCACACAGATTTCAGGTTATTGGGTATAGGCGATCCACCGGCCGCAGAAGATCACCGCAGCCCAGATCGCCAGCGACCCCCACGCCATCGGCTTGACCAGCATTGCCATGCGCGCGTGCTCTATCCGGTAGTCCGGGTGCAGGATCGGATAGCGGAACAGCACCGTCAGGATAAAGGCCGACACCACCAGGCCCATCTTTATCCAGAACACCATATTGCCAAGCACGCGGTCCGGCTCCCCCAACCCGAGCAAAAAGCCGGTGCTGAGCAAAAGCGCCAGCGCCGACCACATCCACGGCAAGTGCCGCCGCACGACAGCTTGCGGCGTTTCGTCGGTGGCAAGAACACCCGCCAGCCGCAGATCCATGACGATTGCGGCACCAATCACGCCCGCAACGCCCAGAATATGGATGCTCTGAACTGCCGGAATGATCCACGATACATCACGGATTCCCGTGCTGATCGCGCTTTCGTAAATCGTGCGACTGAACTGGTCGATGGTCATAGCAAAGGCTTCCCCGGTAATTTTGTCCGATCATCATCGCACCGCGCGGCACATCGCCAGTGATCGGAGGAGGAACGCATGTAGAGTACGGTTTTTTCGCGTGGTGCGTACCGTTACAAGAGTGGTTCTGCTTGGGCGGTTCTACTTGCTGGCAGGTAGCAGGGGGGAACCCGGCCCGCCCGGACCCATTGGCGGCAGGCTGTCCCAATGTTCGGCCAAATGGCCCTTGTTCAACCGGAACAAGTTGAAGATCACCATCGGCTTGACTGTGCCGGTCGCCGGGTCCGGCATGTCGCGGATGGTCACCAAGGTAACCAGATCGGCTTGCGCCATGATTGCCAGAGTCCTGGGTGCGGGGCGTGGGGGCATCGGCGGCATGTGCTGAAACATGCTGATAAGCCGGTCGCGCGCGCTGCCCGGGCCGGGCAAATTGGCAAATGCCGCACCATGCTGAACATAGTCGGGGTCAATATACTTCGTGGCAATGTCGGCAATGCGCTGCGCCGTCGTGCCTGAAGCATCGGCGGCATTCAATGCCGCGTAGAAATCCAGCACGACTTGCTTGTTGGCCGCTTCTTGCGGGGTGTTGTGCGCTTGCACCGGGCAAGCAGTGGCAAACAGCACCACCGCCGAAAGGCCGAGTCCGACGCGCTTCAGAGTCTGTTTCGAAGGTGCCACCCACCGCAACGGTCGCATAATGGTTCTTCCCACCGTAATCATCGGTCAATCCTGCGGTTCGGGAACAAGCCCGGCATCGGCGCTCACGCTGGGATCGCCGACTTGTTCTTCGCAATTGTATTCGGCAAACACCGCCTGATAGGGTTGCCAGCCAAATGTCCGGGCGATCGACCACGGCTTGGTATAATAGACCGGGTCGATGATCGTGGTGATGATTTCAAGAAACGGCACGTGGCCGCCATCGTTTACTTTGCGGATGCGCTGGATCAGCTTGCCATTGGCTGACAGCGGCGTGCCATCGACATCGATCCAGATCGCCTGTTTGAAGTCGGTGGTTTCGACCACCAGCGTAGTGCCATCCCAATGGCCGACCGACCGCCCCATATAAGCCTTGGGCGCGCCCGGCGCAGCGCTGGGCGGATCGAGCAGAATGTTCCAGCGGCCATGGTATTCTTCGAAAATGAACGCAAAGTGGTCGTTTGCCTGCATGATCTGGAACGGAAAATTCAGGTCGCGTTGCCATTGCGGCCCCGGCGGGCGGCAAATCGCCGAAGCGTTGATGAACGGCTTGCCGTCTATCAACGACTGGACTCGCCGCGCGAGCACTTTGACGCCCTCCATCGTGAACGGCGCAGCCATGCCGTACATGTCTTTTTGCGCGCGGAACTCCAACGGCTGGCTGTGGATCCACGTGCCCTGAAAATCGCGCGGATCAGACGGCGGCATCGGCGCATCGGCGGGGAGCGGCGGCCGTGGCGGCAGTCCACCGGGCCCGGGCGGGGGCAGGCTGGCGGCAATCTGTTGTGCAGGCGTCAGCACCGGGCCGGGCGGTGCACCCGGGGGCGGACCGGACAGGGCACCGGGCGGCAGCTTTAGCTGTCCCGCGCCCGGCGGCGGGCCGAATGGTGGCGGGCCAGGCGGGGTTTGCGCCAGCGCAGCATTGCCCGCCAGCATCACAGCCAGCGCCCCGGATAGCAGGCCGCGCTTCATGCCAAGGGAATGCAGGCAGTTGTTCCGCATGACAGCAGGCTCCAGATCAGATTGCGACCGCTTCATTGCGGAAAGACGGGCTGTTTTGCGGCGAGACGGTCAAGGCAGATATCTTCGGCAAAGATCGCGTCTGGCTGGCGTTTGTAGGTAACAACCGCCTCCCATGGTCGGCTGAATGTTTCCGGGTCCGCGATGGTAATCCGGTTTTCCAGCGTATCGTGATCGATCAGGCGATAGCGCTCGATAACTTTGAGATCATAGCCGTGGGGCACGAGATCATCGATCAGCGTCCGATCAGAAGCGCCTTCCATCACTGACACCAGCGTATCGCCTTCCCAGTGGCCATGCGATTTGCCGGTTGCGGTCGGCACCATCCCCATGCCCATGAAATCGGGCTGGGGCGGCACACCCATGTTGATCTGGCGCAGCGCGCGGTTCCATTCATAGTCGAACGTCACCACATTTTGCCGGAACCAGATCTTGAACCGCTTGGGCGTCAGCGCCAGCCGGGGGACACCGGGGTTCGAACAACGCGACAGGGTAATGTCATAATCATCGAATTTTCGCTGCGCTTTCAGAATCTTGTTGGCGACCCACGCTTTGCGCCCTGCCGCCGTGAACGGCACCTCGCCCGCAACCGGCTTGAGCACCGTGGTTGGCACCGCGATCTGCCAGACTCCTTCGAAGTCCGCCGCTGCGGCAAGCGCCGGTCCGCTGCCAGCGATGCCCAGCACCGTTGCCGCAAGTCCTGCGAAAAAAGCGCAAAGGCGGCGCGTGTGAGTGATGGCCATGGTGGTTCCTTCAATTCCCGCCAGCACGCGCGGCTTCGGTGTCCGAAAACGACTTGCCGCTTGGCAGCGAGAGGCTTGCCAGCGCGCCGCCGGGTTGGCCGCTGCTGTTGGGATGATAGGTGATCTTGACTTTGTCGCCGCGCTTGAAGTCACGCGGGCTTAGCCCTTGCCGGGCAAACATCAGCGGGCTTCCGCTGATAATCGACATCTGCTTGGCCTGGCCCCGCTCCATATAGATCAGCACCAATGAGGAATGCGGCGCGCCCCAGCGAAATTCCTTGAGCGTCCCTTCGGCAGCAACGGTCTTGGCCATGTCATAAGCAGCAAACGAATGGTGCGCGATTGCCGGCGATACCGAAAGGGCAATACAGGCCGCCGCCGACAGCCAACCTGTCATCGATGTCTTCAACGCAGCCATACTTGAACTCCAAACCCCGCGATCACGCCCGGCTCTTGCAATGGATTGGGCACAACCGACCTGTGCCCTGCCGACAACGATATCGGCACCATCCGTGCGCAGTTAGATGAATCATTTCGCCGCGCAGCGTCAGAGTTATGCGGCCCCGCGCAACTCTTCGGCTGACTGCTGCATCATCTGGAACTTGATCTGGGCGAGCGCGCCCACGGTCTCCACATCACCGGCTTCGATGGCCTGCAATATGCGACGGTTGATCGCCATTACGTCGCGCAGATGCGGCGGGGTCAGCGGTTCGCGCACGATAAAGATATTGGCGAGGCCCAGCGAACGCACGATAATCGCCAGCAAGGGATTGCCGCTAAGATCCAGCAGGTGATTTTCCAGAGTCAGCAGTTCGAACCCGTCGTGGCCGGGCGATAAGCTGGCGCTGATGATCGGGCCGGCCTTGAAACGCTGTGCCGCCAGCGCAGGGGCGCACCGGATCAAGGCATGGATCGCCTCGCGCAAGTCCATCGGCGATCCTGCGCTGGCGACAAGGCACGCCGCCAGCAAGCGAATGACGCCGGTGGGGGCGGATGGCGGAGCCAATTCCGCGCCCTTGCGGCCTCTGCGGCAGCGCACGATCCCGAAATCCTGCAAGATACGCCGCGCTTGTCGCACGGCGGCATCGGTATAGCCGAGACGGTCGGCAGTTTCCCACTCGGCCTCTTGCGTGCCCGCGCTGGCGCTAAGTTCTCGCGCCAGCCGCGCGGCCAGCGCCATCGCCGATTTGCGCCCGGACAACGAGAAACCGCGTTCCGGCACTTCAAGCGCAACCACCGGTGCAGCTTCGCTAACCGGCCCAAGCAGTGCGTCAAGCCGCTGCAACGCTTCGGGCAGATCGGCTTGCATGATCGCCTGTTCGAAGCGGCGATTGCGCGGCGGCACAGCGCCGCTGTCCGAAATCCGCACGAGTGTTTCGGCCAGCCGCGCCAAATGCGCCATCGTCGTATTGCCCGCCCGCTCGGCAAGCTCGACCGCGAGGCCCCATTCGCTGCACGCCGCATCCCATGCCGGCGGTGCGATCCGCCGCTCAATCGCAGCAGTCACGATCATCCGCCAGACCAGCAGGCGAAATTCGTCGATACAGGCGTGCGTGCCACCGTTGAGCGCCAGATACATCAGCACCGCGCCCGCCACATCATCAAGCGCCGGTGCGGCCACGAACAGGCCGCCGCCCGGACCGCGCCGCACATCCAGCAGCCCGCGCGCTTCAAGAATGGTTACCGCTTCGCGAGACGCAGGACGGCCAAGCCCGAGGCGCTTTTGCAATGCCGGCAATGCCCCCAGCGATTGGCCCACCGGCCATCCCTGCCGCAGCAAATCCATTTCCATGAACAGCACTGCTTCGTGCGCGCGGCTGGCCGGGGCAGCCGCGCCGATCATGCGCGCGCCGATGCGGTGCATTTCATCGCCGCCAATCCCCGATCGACTATCGACTTGCACCATCGCTCAAGATCCTCTCACGTCGGCGTTTGCTGGATGCGCGCCGATCAGTTCCGGATGAATTCCGCGTCAAGCACCACGGTAATAGCGCCGATCATGCGCGCCATCGGCAACGGCGTAAAATCGCCCCAGTTCAGCATCATCGTGCCGGTGAAGCCCACCGTCGGCGCGCCTTGCATCGACCGTCCGACGCCAACGAGCGTCGCTTCGATGACCGCAGGCTTGGTGACACCCATCAGCGTCAACTGGCCTTCGATGGTCGCTCGGCCACCGTCTTTGACATGAACCGCCGTGGATACGAACCGGGCATCGGGAAATCTCGCGACATTCAGCGACTGCGCGCTTTCGGGCGGAATGCTGTAGATGATCGGGGCGTAATAGGGCTTGGCATCGACCGTAACGTTCAGCGTGATGGCCGACGGATCAGCCGGGTTCCACCGCATCGCGCCTTCACGCACGCCAAACCGCACGACATTGAACGACATGCCGCGATGGGACACGCGCGCGACGACCGAGGTATGTTCAAGATCGGCGTGGTACTCACCCGCCGGGGCGGTGGTCGGATCTTTGCTGGCAGGGGCCATCATCGCGGCCGGCATACCTGCCATGCCAGACGGCGGCGGCGTGCCTTGCGCGTGGACCATTCCGGCGGTGCACAGCGACAGCAACGCCGCCACGGTCCAGCGTTTTACGCAGTCATGCATCGTGATCTCTCCGATAGTGCAGCGTCGGTTTGACCGACGCGATTGTGGTTGCGCGTGCCACCCGATGTCAGGTGGCCAAGCGGTTGAGCGTTCGGTGCCGGTTGACCCTATGCAGCCCATGTGGCGCAAGTGATCGACGGTTCGGAAACGTTACAGTTTTGCTGTTACGTCCGTTCCACAACCGGCCCCGATCAGGCGGGCTCTACGACCCGGTGGCTGTTCATCGCCACGGCAATGCCGGGGCCGGTGAACTGGACTATTTCTGCGTCGGTATATTCAAGGATATCAAGGTCCGCGATGCCGTTGACGATATGCGACGACAGTGGAAGCTGTTCGAAGGTTGCACGGTGCCAGTTCACCGCGCCTGCGCCCGTCCAGCGGCGGAATTCGAAATCGTCAAAATTGATATTGGCAAGTGCCCCGCCGCTGCCGGGCAGCGCTGCAGACGTCGTGACATAGGCCACATCGGCGCCTTCACGCCCCCCCACGCTCGTGCGCGGCATATATTTGTAATACATTTGCGCACCGCCGTTCGATCCCGGCAACTGGCGGACGGGGTTGGCCTCTTCAACCAGCCCGGACAGCGCGATATCGAAGAACGTGTGATCGTACCACGATGCCGCGCAAGCCGACGTGCCTGCATCTGCGTTCCAAGCGATGTCGGTGAAATTGGCAAACATCTTGGGAAAGCCCAGCTCTTCGCGGCCGGTCATGATCGCATCGGGCGAACCTTCCCAGATGATCGGGCACAGCGCGCCGTCGAGCCGTTCGGTCCTGCCCTGATAGGTCACCGGGAAATCAATCGACAAGATGCCGTAGCCGCGCCCCGCCAACCAATACATGTTCTTGAACCAAGCGCAGCTGACCGAAACAATCGGTTCACCGCGCAAACTGAAACCGGCAGGCAGCAGCTTTTCCAGCTTGGCCGGATCGGTGCGGTAACCAACTTTCATCCATTGGGCGTTCATCGTGCCGCCCTCTTCCAGCGTCCACATCCGGCCATCGCGGTGCTGGCGCGGCCCAGGCGCAGGACCGAACATGATCGGCATCCGGTAACGCGATTGGGGGTCAGGAATGAATGTCATTGCAACAACTCCATAATAAACGGGTTCGGAAAGGATCGGTATTGATAGGGTCCGGGCCAGCCCGGCATAACAGTCAGGCAACACGCTCCTGTTCGGCCATGGCCCGCCAGGCGCTGACCAGATCAGCCGCCGCGCCGGTGCCAAACACATGACGATCAGGCCGGATCAGTACCGCATCCGCGCCCGCATCGGCCAGCCAGCGATCCAACGCTTCGGCAAATTTCGCCAACTCCGGCGCATCGAGCGACACTACGCGCAGTGGCAGCGCCTGTGTCGCCAGCGGCGTGCGCGCAATCAGCACGGGACCAAGCCCCAACACTGCATCAAACCTATCCCCATCGGCGGCCAAAGGCTGCGGGAACAGCGCCCCGGCCTGGGGCGTCTCCGTCAGGAACCCGCCCACCAGGTCCGGATAGGCAACCGACACGTCTTGCGCGCCCGCAGCCTTGCGCGCCAGCATCGCCGCGTTGCGCCCCACGGCGGCAGCCGGGTCGAGCAGGCACACGATTTCGCCCATCGCGATGGCGGTGGCGATAATCGCGCGGACATGCGGTTCGCGTTCTTGCTGATAGGTATCGAGGATGGCCTCGCTCGCCGAACCATGGATCACGGCAGCAAGCTTCCACGCCAGGTTGGCCGCGTCGCGAATGCCCGAACACATGCCCTGCCCCGCAAACGGCGGCATCTGGTGCGCGGCATCGCCCGCAATCAGCACACGCCCGTCGCGCCAGTTCTTCGCAACGAGGGCGTGAAAGCGGTAGACCGCCTTGCGCTCGATGGTTAAGCGATCGGAACACTGCCACGGATTCAACAGCGCGTGGATGCGCGCATCGTCAAGCATGTCTTCGGCGGTTTCGCCCGGCTTCAGCATGAATTCCCAGCGAAACCGCTGTCCGCTCATCGCCATGTGCGTGACCGGGCGTTCCGGATCGCACAGCTGCTGACAGACAATCGGCAAATCGCCCGGATTTTCAATGATCGTATCGAGCACCAGCCAAGGCTCGTCAAAATTGTAATCGTCGAGCGTGATCCCCAAGGCTTCGCGCACCGGGCTCCACGAACCGTCGCACCCGACCATGAACCGCGCGCGAATTTGCCGCGCTTCGCCATCGGCCACGACATCGGCAGTCACCCCCGCCGCATCTTGCGTGCACTGCACAAATGCCACGCCCAATTCGACTTGCACCGCAAGTTCGGCCAGCCGGATACGCAGCACCTCTTCCACGGCAGGCTGATGCAGCGCATATGTTTCGGCCCAGCCGAACACCCCGACCGGCGCGACCGGAAAGTCGAGCAAAACCTGCCGGTCAGCGGTCAGGAACTGATAGCGGTCCGGCACCCGGCACAGCGGCGCGATTCGCTCGGCCACGCCCATAGCCTGAAAAATGCGCATGATTTCGTGATCGAACACCGCCGCGCGCGGCAGGGGAAACAGCGTCGGTGACCGGTCGATGGCGATCACTTTAAGCCCGTGCAGCGTCGCCAAAGCCGACAGGACATCACCAACCGGCCCAAGCCCCACGACCAGCAGATCGCAATCAAAATCCCGCTTCATTTCACTGCATATCCTCTGGATTTGCGCGTCGGACGCGCTCCTGCTGCGTTGCTTTGATAATCCGGCGCAGCGCGGTGCGCCGCGCGGGCATCCAGCGCTCAAAACCTGTCGGCTTCATCCCCTCGGCGCTCACCCTTGCTTTGTGCTTATTTATACTAGACAGTCATATTTGACCGATGTAGTCAACTCAAACCCGGCTGTCAGCAAAAAAGCGGTGCGCGTGCCTTGATGGGCACAGCCGCAACGGCGCTCGGGCGAACGCAATTGTTGCACCTAGCTTGCGCCAAGGCGGTGGTTAGGACGAGCGGTTACGACGGGATCGGGGCCGGGGCTTTCACGGCCTTTGCATCGGACCTGCCAAGATCAGAACGCGCTGGCGTCTCAAATGCCAGACCGAGGGGGAGAAGCTTATGAACCGGGTACAGTTCCTGTTATCGACTTCGCTGCTCGCGTGCACAGTTGCCGCGCAGCCCGCGCTTGCGCAAAGCGCTGCGCCAACCGCCAAGCCCACGACCGGCGATGCGGCGATTGCCGACATTATCGTGACGGCCGAGCGCCGGTTCAACACCGCGCAGCGCACGGCTGCTTCGGTCAGCGTTCGGACGGGCGGTGACCTGCTGCTGCAAGGCCGCTATGAACTCAAGAATATTCTCGAAGACGTTCCCGGCATTTCGGGTGGTGCCTCGGGCTCCACCAATACGTCATTGGCTGGCGGCACCGATAACCCGGCGACGGGCCTCGTGATCCGCGGAATCCAGTCCAACTCTGGCGTTGGCGGCAGCGCGACGTCCACTTCGTCCGCAGCGGCCATTTATGTCGATGATGTCTATAATGGTGTCGGCGGCGGCTATGACATTGCCCAAGTCGAAGTGCTGCGCGGCCCGCAAGGCACGCTCTATGGCCGCAGCGCGACCGCCGGGGTTGTCGCCATTCACACCAGCGATCCCAACACCAAGTCGCTCGGCGTCCAAGGTGCGGCAGAAATCGGTGATTACAATTTGCACCATTTCTCCGGCTCGCTGAATGTGCCGGTGGTTACCGACAAGCTGGCGCTGCGCGTTTCGGGCAACTATTTTGAGCGCGATGGCTATTATTCCAAAGCGGGTGATGCACGCCAAAGCACCAGCGTCCGCGCAAAGCTGCTGTGGAAGCCGACCGACACTTTCTCGGCGCTGGTTGGCTATGCCCAAGAATTTAACGTCACCCACACCGGCGGCACGAGCGTTTCGCAAGTCGGCTCCCCCACCAACTTTGTGTTTACAGAAAGTGCTGTCGACAATATCGGCACTGGGCGGAACCATACCCGCCAATTCTGGGGCAACTTCAATCTTGATTTGGGGTCTGTCGCGCTGACGTATGTGCCAGCCTTGCGCACCTTCTATCAAAACTCAACAGCAATAGTCCGTACCCCACCCGGGCCAAACGCAATCAATATCGACAATCCGGTGATTACAACGCCCGATGATTTCATGACGCATGAAATTCGTCTCCACAGCACCAACGCAGGTGCAGCGTTGAAATGGCAAGTCGGTGCTCTGTATTACAAGAACACGCTGAGCGAGATAAACAATCTGTTCAATCGCGACCTCGGCCCTAACGGAAGTTATATTTTCAAATCTAACACACATAAAGTGACAAGCGCCTTTGGTGTTTTTGCTGAAGGCACTTATTCGCTTACTCCAGACACGCGTATCACTGCGGGCATTCGCTATGATCACACCAAGATCGAAATCGACCAGAGCTATACGCCGCTGTGCTTCCCCGGCGCGCCCGTCTGCCCCGGCGCCTCGACGCTCGCCGGTGCTGACCGTCTTTCGACGTTCAACAACTTTACCTACAAGGCCCGGCTTGAGCATGACCTGACCGCGCAGAACCTGATCTACGCGTCAATCGCGACCGGGTTCTCGCCCGGCGACAAGGCACTCACCCAAGCGCTTCAAGACAATCCGCCAGCCCCACCGACTACAGTCGTGAAAACTCTGACTTTGGCCGCCGAAACGCTCACATCCTATGAAATCGGGTCAAAGAATCGTCTGTTCAACAACCACTTGCAGATCAACCTCGCAGGCTTTTACAACGATTACGCGGGCTATCAGACTGCGGGCATCAACGTTTCGCCAAATCCCCAAGTTCGGATCTTTGAAAATATCACCACGCCGGTGAAAGTCTATGGTGCCGAACTCGAACTGGTGGCGCGGCCATGGCAAGGTGGTACTTTTGGCCTCAATGGCTCGTACATCCACGCGCGTTATGGTGATTATGGCACGTATGATACGTACTTTTCCAATCACACCGTGTCACCGTCAGCGCCTTTCCGCTTCACCGCGTCGTATGATCATCGCATCGCGTTGGGTGGGGAGACATCGCTGTCGCTAAGGGGTGCCGTGCGCTATGTCGCAGCGCACGACAGCACGCGTATTACCAAAGCGCAGGCAGGTACGGATAACTCCGTGCCGTCACTTATCGCCGTCGACCAACCCGGTGCGATCCCCTACATTCGCGTTCCGAGCGCTGCGCTGATCGATCTTGGTGGAACATTGGCTTTGGCGTCCAACATTTCGATCACGGTCTATGCGCGCAATCTGGCGGACAAGCGCATCCTACCCGACAACTGGAATGTCGCCACCGTGATAAAGGCCCCTCCGGGCGGTCAGCCAATCGTGGTGGTGTCGCAGAATTCGCTCAGCGACCCGCGCACCGTCGGCGTGGTGCTCAGTCTGAAATATTGACATTACGCCCCCGCTGTCGGGCCTTGAGCCCGCCTCCTACGGGATTCATGCATCTTTTGGTCCAGATTTTTCTGTAATTAAATCAGTGCCATAAAGTTGCGCAATCCCTGCTGACGGATCGGCGCTTAAGGCCCCTCCCCATAGGGGAGGGGTTGGGGAGGGGGTTTT
>CAINGT010000078.1 GCA_903848655.1 uncultured Sphingomonadales bacterium | reverse complement strand
TAAGAGTCTGACTCGAAACTCGCGAAAGTGTTATAGATCATATCCTTGCGAGTTTTCGGGTAAGCAGTTGGACGGATGCGAGGAAAAGCCAAGCGGTGGCGCTTTCGATCGTTCTCTCGAAGTCCTTCGCGAGACGTCGGTTGCGGTTCAACCAAGCGAGGGTTCGTTCGACGACCCATCTTCTTGGCAGTAGCACGAAGCCTTTGGCTGTGTCGGATCGCTTGATGATCTCGATCGACCACGTGCCGATTTCGGCGCACTTTCCAGCAAATTGCTCGCCAGCGTAGCCGCCATCGGCGAAAATGTGGGAGAGAAACGGGTAGCGTTCGCGAATGCGCTTGAGCACCAGCGGGCCGCCATCCCGATCCTGAATGTCTGCGGCATGCACCACCGCTTCGATCATCAAGCCCAACGTATCAGTGAGGATATGGCGCTTGCGTCCCTTCACCTTTTTGCCCGCGTCATAGCCCCGAGGACCGCCGCTTTCCGTGGTTTTTGCCGACTGACTGTCGATCACGCACGCGCTCGGACAGGCTTCACGACCTTCGGCAAGGCGGACGATCATCACCAGCTCATGGTTGATCGCGCGCCATAATCCATTGTCACGCCAGGTGTAGAACCAACGTTGCACTGTCGAGACCGGCGGGAACAATCCCGGTGGAAGCATCCGCCACGCCAGACCGCCGCGCAGCAAATACAACATCGCATCCAACAACTCGCGATAAGTCCATTTCATCGGGCGCCCGGTCGTCGATGCGATCGGCATCAACGGTTCGAAAATCGCCCATTCTGCGTCGGTCAAATCGCTTGGCAGTCGCAGCCCTTTGCGTGCATGCTGCGCGCGGGTGATATCTGTCCACATGTGGTTCTCCGTCAAAGTTTCGCAACTCCGACTGAATCACATCTCACTGATATCACCCAACCTTTTCTGCCGATGAGTTTCGGGTCAGACACTCAGAACGGGTGATAGCGTTCGAAGCCGTTTACGAATCCAAACTCGCGGCCCTCGCCGAACTCAAGCAATCCCTCCTGCAAAAAGCCTTCACCGGTAAACTGACCTGATCCGATGGGCCTCGCCGAAACTTGCACCGCTTGCCAACCTACCTGGCCTGTCGCTTATATGTTGACATTTCCCACCCTGTCGCTTATAGGTGACAGGTGATCGAAGTTCGGCAAACCGCGCGCTTTCGCGATAGGTGGCTCGGGCTGCGGGATGCGCGCAACTTGCGCTCGCCGGGTAGGGCCGCGCCAATAAGCCCTCCCCCTGAAGGGGGAGGGTTGGGTGGGGGTGTGCTAACGTCAAGATATTGCACGACATTTCTGGCGGTAAAACCCCCTCCCCAACCCCTCCCCTATGGGGAGGGGCTTTCACCGGCGCTTGGGCGGTGACAAGGGCTCGCAGGATCGGGACATTGCCCGGGCGCGCGCAATGCTGGCGGAATTGGAGTGATGTGTGATGACGCTTGAAACCTTTCCCGTGGAACTTGCGCCGTTTTACGACACGGCTGAGGCGCAGGAGGAATTGCTCAACGATGCGCTGGCCAGCGGCCATGCGGGCTATATCGCCAATGCGCTGGGCATTATTGCGCGCGCGCGCGGCATGTCGGGGCTGGCGGCGGAAACCGGGGTCAAGCGGCAGCAATTGTACCGCGCGCTAAGCGAAGACGGCAACCCGACGCTGGAAACGCTCACCAAAGTGATCAACGCGCTGGGCTTTCGCCTGAGCGCCGTGCGCGAACCGGCAGCGGCGGCTTGAATGCGACGGAAAGCCGCACCCGGCTGCGATCGCGCGCTTGCGCCAAAGAATAAATGCCTCTACATTAAATGAGCATGGAATTCGATCCGGCGAAAGACGCAGCAAATATTGCCCGGCATGGCCTGTCGCTGGCGGACTTTGCGGGATTCGATACCTTGCATGTCGTGATAGAGGATGACCGGATTGATTATGGCGAGAAGCGATTTATCGCGCTCGGCAGGATTGATGGTCGTCCCCATGCGGTTGTCTTTACCAGGCGGGGACAACGTACGCGATTGATCAGTTTTCGCCGCGCCCATGAAAAAGAGTTGAAACGGCATGAACAAGGACAAACCCGCCAACATTGACCTGCCGCCGGATTGGGATGACAATCCGGAATGGACCGAGGAAATGCACGCCCGCGCCCGTCCGGCCAGCGAAGTGTTACCGCCGGAAATCATCGCCTTGCTGGTCCGCAAGCGCGGTCGCCCCCCGATCAGGCCCGAAGCGCGCAAGGAAAAGGTGAATATCCGCCTGTCACCCGACGTGCTTGCGGCGCTGCGCGCAACCGGCGCAGGCTGGCAAACCCGCGCCGACGATCTTTTGCGTCAGGGTTTGAAGGTAGGCAAGCGCGATGGCGCGTGAACACGCGTCCATGGTCCTGATCTGACATGCTGGCGACCCGCTATTTCACCGAGCAAATTTTGCGCAAGCGCGCTTATCTGAATGAAAAAATGTGCCGGGATGTGGTGGCGGCACCGCTGCTGCGCATAGTGCAGGACGATGGCCGGATTCGCCATTGGGGCACCGTGACCTTGCCGGGAGAGACAGAATCGCGCATCTTGCGCGTGATAACGCTGCCAGATGGTGAAACGCTGCACAACGCATTCCTCGACCGCAATTTTCGTAAAGGTGCGCCATGAAGTTATTCTATTATGCTGAAACAGACAGTCTCTATATCGAACTGAAGGCAGGACCGGGAACCGAAACGCGCGAAATTGCCGATGGGTTGAACGCAGATTTCGATGCCGATGGGGTAATCGTCGGACTGGATATCGACCACGCATCGACCAGACTTGATCTCACCACGCTGGAAACCCAGGCGCTGCCGCTGGTTAATTTAAAGGCGGCTTAGGGTCTTTCCGACCTAGCTTGAGGCACCGTGACGGAGCCGATTTTGGCCCAGTGCCAGGAGAGAGGATGCGGGAATATGTCAATATTTCAAGACCGATCGACGCCGCAATGGGCCAAAAGCGGCCCGCCCCGAAGGGGTTGCCTTCAGAAGCCCCGCGACAGCGTCCCAGCGCTCGTCCGGGCACCCCAGCCCGACCTTCGCGCTGCTCCTCGTCACGGAGCTTCTGAAGGCAATCACGGTGCCTCAAGCTAGGTCGGAAAGACCCTAACTTTGTGAACGAAGCCGAAACCCGCGCCGAACTGATCGATCCCGCGCTCGCCGCGGCTGGCTGGGGCGTGGAGGGGGACAGCCGCACGCGGCGCGAGGTGATTGCGCCGGGGCGGCTGACGGGGGCGGGCAAGCGGGCCAAGGCCAAAGCGGCGGACTATGTGCTGGTCTATCGCAATACCAAGCTGGCGGCGGTGGAGGCCAAACGCGTCGGGCTGCCGGTGGGCGAAGGCGTGGGGCAGGCCAAGGACTATGCCGAGCGGCTGCAAACCCGCTATGCCTTTGCCACCAATGGCCGTGCCATTTATCGCATCGACATGCACACCGGCCACGAAGGCATGGTCACGCGCTGGCCCACTCCGCAAGAGCTGTGGGAAGAAACCTTTGCCCATGCCAATGCGTGGCGGGATCGCTTCGCCGCCGTGGCTTATGAAACCGGCGGCAAGTTCCAGCCACGCTATTACCAGTACAACGCCATCGAAAAATCGCTGGCCGCCATCGCGGCGGGCAAGGACCGTATCTTGCTGACACTCGCCACCGGCACCGGCAAGACCGCCGTGGCGTTTCAGATTGCGTGGAAACTGTTTCAAGCGCGCTGGAACTTGCACGATTGGCGCAGCGGGGCAGAGCCTGTGCGCCGCCCGCGCATTCTGTTTCTGGCAGACCGCAACAATCTGGCCGATCAGGCCTACAACAGCTTTTCCGCTTTTGATGCCGATGCGCTGGTGCGGATCACCCCCGCCGAAATCCGCAAACAGGGCCGCGTGCCCAAGAATGGCAGCGTGTTTTTCACCATTTTCCAGTCAGTGCTGACCGATGGCGGCGACGAGGACGAACCGGCCTTCAACTATGCGGACTATCCGCCCGATTTCTTCGATTGCGTGATGATTGACGAATGCCACCGCGCCGGGGCCAAGGATGGCAGCGAATGGCGCGGCATTCTGGACTACTTTGCGCCTGCCGTGCAAATCGGCCTGACCGCCACGCCCAAGCGGCGCGACAATGTCGATACATACGCCTATTTCGGTGATCCGGTTTACACCTACTCGCTCAAAGAAGGGATCAACGACGGCTATCTGACTCCGTTCAAGGTGGTCGAGCTGGGCACGACGATTGATGATTATGTCTATACACCCGGCGACGAAGTGCAGTCTGGTGAAGTGGAAGAAGGCAGGCGCTATACCGAAGCCGATTTCAACCGGACCATCGAGATCGAGGCGCGCGAACGCTACCGCGTAAAAATTGTCATGGAGCGAATCAACCCGCGCGAAAAGACGCTGGTGTTCTGCGCCACGCAAACCCACGCCGCGATGGTCCGCGATCTGATCAACCAGACCAAGACCAGCGCCGACCCGAACTATTGCGTGCGCGTAACCGCGAACGACGGGGCCAAAGGCGAGGAATGGCTGCGCGTGTTTCAGGACAACGAGAAATCGATTCCGACGATCCTGACCACTTCGCAGAAACTTTCCACCGGGGTTGATGCGCGCAATATCCGCAATATCGTGCTGATGCGCCCTGTCACCAATATGATCGAATTCAAGCAGATCATCGGGCGCGGCACCCGCTTGTTCGATGGCAAGGACTATTTCACGATCTATGATTTCGTAAAGGCCTATGAACTGTTCAATGATCCCGATTGGGATGGCGAACCGCAACCGCCCAATCCGCCTGGCGGACCGCGCGGCGGCCAGGGTGACGAAGACGGCGATTCGGTCGGTGGCGACGCCAGTGAGGGGGCCGTACCGCCGCAGAAGCTGGTCATAAAGCTGGCCGATGGCAGGGAACGCGTGTTCCAGCACATGAGCGCATCCACATTCTGGGATGCAGCGGGCAAGCCGATTTCCGCCGCACAATTCGTCGAACGCCTGTTCGGCACGCTGCCCGAACTGTTCAGGGATGAAGACGAGCTGCGCCAGATCTGGAGCGCACCGGAAACCCGCGCTGCGCTGATCGCGGGCCTCGCCGAACGAGGCTTTGACGGTGAACAGCTTTCGCAAGTGCGCAAAATGATCGACGCGGACGAATCCGACTTGTTCGACGTGCTGAACTATATCGCCCACACCCGCCATCCGCTCAAGCGGGCAGAGCGGGCCAACACGCACCGGGCAGGCATCCTGTCGGGCCGCGACGCCAAAAGTCAGGCCTTCCTCGATTTCGTTCTGGCGCAATACGTGGTGCAAGGCGAGAACGAACTGGGCATGGACAAGCTGCCCAACTTGCTCGACCTGAAGTATGGCTCGCCACGCGATGCCGTGCGCGAACTGGGCAGCGTCAGCGAAATTCGCAGCACCTTTCGCGGCTTCCAGTGCCAGCTTTATGATGCGGGCAAAGGCGGCGCGGATTTATAGGCATTTTGCGGGTTGAATTGATCGCAGGGCAGGTTTGCAAGATTGTGCAGGGTTTGGGCGTTGCGCCTCGCCCCCTCCGTCAGCCCTGCGGGCTGCCACCTCCCCCAGAGGGGGAGGTGCTGGGGCGGCTTTGCTGAAAACGCCGGGTTTTGGCGATTCAGCTATTCGTTCAGTTCAGTTGGGCGAGGTCGGCCTCGACTTTGGCAAGGCGCTCGGGGGTGAGTTTGTCGGGGGCGAAGCCGGCTACCTGGTTGAGGCTCATGGATTTGAACATATCGTATTTGTCGTTGGTGGTCAGACCGGGCAGATCGGTGTCGAGCACCGCGACTGCCTTGGGATCGGCGACCAGCGCTTCGATCGGGGAGTCGAGCGTAAAGCGCGGGGCGGGTTCGGCGCGCGCGGGTGATCCGGCTGCAAGGGTCAGGACGGCAAGGGCAAGCAGGGCAGGGGTGGGCTTCATCGGCGGGGACTCGTGTTGCATCTGCAAGCCAATATGATCGGTCAGCGCTGCGACGCTGTCAATCGGGGGCGGCGCGCGATGCAGGGTTGCAACGCTTTTAAAACAATTGGTCCGGACTTTTGACATTCGGCTCTTCCTGAAATATGCTTCTTGCAGACGGCAAAACATTGCCGCGCGTATCTCATGCCGTGCAGGCGATCACTCGCTCTGGGTTGCAGAGGATAAATGTTGTTCGAACATAAAAATGGGGACTTGTCATGATGATGAGATTGAGAACAGTTTTCCTCTCGTCGGCTGCCGTGCTTGCAACTGCGGGCTTTGCCGATCCGGCGCTGGCACAATCTGCCGCTGGCGCTGCGCCCGAGGCGAGTGCTGCGTCCGGTGAAATTATCGTGACCGCGCGCCGCCAGAATGAAAAGCTGCAGGACGTGCCGGCATCGATCACGGTGTTCACCGCCAAAATGCTTGAGCAATCGGGCGTCAAAGTTGCGGCCGATTTCGTCAAGCTGACGCCGGGCGTCAGCATTGTGACCGGCACGGCCGAAGCGGGCGATACCCAGATCAACATTCGCGGGCTGAACGGCGCGCGCGATGCGGAAAACAACGTTGCGCTGGTCGTCGATGGCATTTTGAAGACCAACACGTCGGCGCTCAACCAGAACCAGGGCGCGCTGCAACAGATCGAAGTGCTCAAAGGCCCGCAAGGCGCGATTTACGGGCGCAATGCCGCTGCCGGGGCCATCGTCATCACCACCCGCCTGCCGGGCGATCACCTCGTGGTCGAGGGCAAGGCGTCGTATGGCAGCAATTCCACGATCACCGGTTCGGGCTTTGTCAGCGGGCCATTGTCCGGCACCGTCGGCTTTGTCCTGTCGGGCGATTATTCGAAGTCTGACGGGTTTTTCCGCAACACGTTCCTGCCATCGGCGGCCAATGCGGCGGCCTATCCCGGCAATTCGACCAAGGCCGCTTCGATCGACGATTATGAGCGGTATGACATCAATGGGCGGCTGTATTTCAACCTGGGCGGCACCACCAAGATCGACCTGAAAGGGCGCTATGGCCAGTACAAGGGTGGTTCGATCTCGTTCAACTCTGCATTCCAGATCCCCGGTCTGTTTGCGATCAGCAGTACGGTCGATTCGAACATCGATGTGAACAAGCATCCCTTCAAGTTCGACATGAATATCGATCCTGAAAACAACCAGCGCACGATCGAAACGTCGGGCCGATTTGAATCCGCGCTCGGGATTGGATTGTTGAGCGGCTATGTTTCGTACAGCAATATCAAGAACGATTTCTTTGCCGATGGTACGAGCGGTGCCTTCGGCTTTTTCGACAAACAGCCGACTTGCGCCGCGTCGGTCACCGCCACTGCCGGGGTGATCGTGCAAGAGCCGTTCCAGACCGTGGGCGGTTTTCGCAGCTCGCAACCCTATAGCCCGCGCACTTGTGACGGGACACAGTATCAGCGCCGCAACCAGGAAGACGTGACCGCCGAACTGCGGCTCGCGTCAAAATCGGGTGGGGCCTTTACGTGGCAGTTTGGCAGCTCGTTCATCCACATCAACCGTCGCGTGTGTATCAATCTGGGGCTTGATACGGCGCAAGGCGTGCTGCGGGAATGCTATACCACCAACGCGATCAACCCGACCGAGGCGCTGGCGGACGATACTTTCCGGACCAACGTGTTCGCGGCGTTTGGCGCGGCTGATTACAAGGTGTCAAGCCAGCTCAAGCTCAGCCTGGCGCTGCGCTATGACATCGAAGACCGCAAGGTTGACAACAATGTGCCGACGGGGCGGCGCACCCGCTGGGTCGGCAACGTGCTGACCGGCAATCCCAATGGCACGCTGACCACCCCGGCCAATTACTACCTCAACGCAGGCCTCGATCCGGCTTACAACCCGAGCGGCGTGCTCGGGCCGCGCAGCGCGGTCTATCGTCAGCTTGAACCGAAGCTTTCGGTGACTTACGAACCATCGCGCGATCTGACGCTTTATGCCAACTGGGGCATCGGCTTTAAGGCGGGCGGCTTTAACGCTGGCGGCAGCAAGGCCATCATCAACGGCTATTTCAACAATGGCACATCGTTTTTTGGTGGCCCGATCAACGCCGGGCTGACCATCAACGACGATTACCGCAAGGAAAAAGACAGCGCGTTTGAAGCCGGGCTAAAGGGTAAGCTGCTTGACGGGCACGTTACCTATGAGGCAGCGGGCTATTATACCGATGTCACCGACCAGCAGTTCTTCGAATTCTTTGTCGGACCGTTCGGCCTGCTACGGCTGGTATCGAACATTGACAAAGTGCGTCTTTATGGCGCGGAAGGATCGCTCGATGTGCGTGTGCTGAGCGGTTGGCACGTGTTCGGTTCGGCCAACGTGACGAACAGCAAAATCAGAAAGAACAGCGCGCGGCCCTATACGGTGGGTAACAAGGCGCCTTACACGCCCGATTACACGCTCAATTTTGGCTCGCAAGTCGATGTGCCCTTTAGCGGTGAAAAGAACCTGGCGCTGCGGGCTGATTACCGCGTAACCGGGCCGACGTTCTTCCACACGGTCCAGAACAACGATGTTCCCAACATCTTCTTTGGTAATGGTGCGTTTGGTAAGGGCAACTTCCTCAATTCGCAGCGTGATGCGTTTGGCATCCTGAACTTGCGCGCGACCGTCAGCGGCAAGAACTGGAGCCTGGCCGGCTTTGCGAACAACGCGCTGGCCAAGCATTATCTGGCCGAAGTGATCCCGGCGCCGGAATTCGGCGGAGATTTCGTCTCGCCCGGCGCGGGCGCGTATTACGGCGTGGAAGTCGGGTTCAAGTTCTAGCCCGCTGGCAGATCCGTGATGCGATCAGGTGTGATCGCATCACGGTCGGCAATTTACATAACAGGCAACAAACAAACAACGGAGCGAAGCGCAAGTTTCGCTCCGTTTTTTCGTCCGTTCAGGGTTTACCGAACAGCGCCTCGCGCGCGGCGGGATCGGGGTTGCCGATCTTCATCACATCGCCCAGCAGCGCCATGCCGCGCTGTACCGCGGGGCGTGCCTCGATCGCGGTGGCCCAGCGTTGGACATGCGGAAAGGCCGCGATATCCACTCCGTGCAGCGCGCGGATCACTGGCGCGCACCACGGATATGTCGCCATGTCGGCCAGCGAATAGTCCGCCCCGGCAAGATAGTCGCGCCCGGCCAGCGTGCTATCAAGCAGCGCATAGAGCTTCATCGTTTCGCCGCAGTAGCGATTAACCCCATAGGCAATATGTTCGGGCGCATAGCCGCGAAAATGGCCGCACTGGCCAAACATCGGGCCGATATTGGCGCACTGGAAAAACAGCCATTGCGTGATGGTTGACCGCGCAACCGGGTCTTCGGGCCAGAACGCGGGGGCCTTGAGCGCGAGGTACAGCAGGATCGCGCCCGATTCGAACACCGCGTGGGGCGCCCCCCCCGGACTGTCATGATCGACGATCGCGGGGATGCGGGCATTGGGGCTGATCGCGCGGAACGCGGCGTCATGCTGCGCCCCGGTCAGGATGTTCACCGGCTTGACCGTATAAGCCAGGCCCATTTCTTCCAGCGCGATTGACACTTTGTGCCCGTTGGGCGTGGGCCAATAGTATAAATCGATCATTGCCCGTGCGCCGCGCGCAAGGCGATACATTCGCGCACCGCCGCCTGGCACGCCTCTGCGCTGCTGTCGCTGGTGAACGGCTGGTTATAGTGCGATGCGACCGAGGGGCGCTGAATGGCGGTATCAAACCACGCGGCCAGCGCCGGACGGCCTTCGCGCCAATTGTAATGCGGATAGACCGGGTCTTTCGCTTCATAAAATTCGGCGCGAAAGCCCAGATAGCTGATGGCGTGGAGCATCGAAGCGTGGCCGACGTCAAAATCATCCCAGCCGCGTTCGGCCCCGCGTTCCAGACTGTCGAGCCCGGCGTTGAACTTGGGCCAAAGCCATGTGAACAGGCCCATGTTCCATTGGTCCTGCGGTTTCCACTGTTCCATCACCATCTGCACGGTCGATTCAAAGATCGTATCGCACAGCGACAAGCGGCTGAGCGCATCCCAGCGTTTGGGGCCGGGTGCGGGATACATGCGGCGCGCGCGGCTGGTGGCATCGAGATATTCGCAAATCGCCTGGCTGCCAAACACTGGCTGGCCCGTATCGGTCACCAGCGTCGGGACTTTGTCGAGCGGGTTGATCGCCGAGATGTCGTAGGTGTCGCCGCAATCTTCGCCCTGGTTGTTCTTGAACGGAAAGGTTGCAACCCGTGTCAGGCGCTCCCAGTGGCCGCACTCGTGCGCTGTTACCAGCACCTTGTGAACAAATGTATGAAAAGGCGAATAAAAGAGCTTCATGATCGATCTCCCCAAGCGGCGTTGATGGTGCCTGCACGCGGTGTTTGCATTCCGGCGCGCGCTGATGCTATGCTAATGGTCCGGACTAATCAACAAGGTGCAAAACCCGATGTCAAGCTATGTGGAAGGCTTCACGGCCCCGGTCAAACTGGATTTCCGCACCAGCGCGCTGGTCGTGGTCGATATGCAGAACGCCAGCGGCAGCCGTGCGCATGGGCTGGGCAAATGGCTGGACGCGCGCGGTGAACTGGCCAGCGCGGATTACCGGTTTGATCGGATCGATACGCTGCTGATCCCGCAGATCGGCCGGTTGCTCGCCGCGTTCCGCGCGCTGGGCGCGCCGGTCATTCATCTGACCGTCGGCTGCGAACGATCCGATTACAGCGATGCGCCGCGCCACATGCGGCCCTTTTTCGCAGCGACGAACAACCATCAGGGCACGATCGAGCACGAAATCGTGCCCGCGTTGCAGCCAGTTGCGGGTGAAGCGGTGTTCAACAAAGTTACGATGGGGGGCTTTGCTTCGACCGGACTGGGCGCGCATATCGCCAGCCACGGTATCCGCGAAATCATCGTGACCGGCGTTTCGACCAACAATTGCGTGGGCATGACCGGGCAGGAAGCGGCCGACCGGGGGCTGGGCGTCGTGCTCGCCTCCGATGCGACCGGCACCTGCAGCGATCGTATGCAGCACGCCTATGAAGATACGTTCCGGCGGCTGTGGGGCCGGGTTGCCACGACCGACGACATCATCGCCGACATGCGCGCGTCTGCCGCCGCGCACGCCGCTGCCTGAAAGGACCGCAAAGATGGTTGCCAAAGCGCTTGAAGTTCGCCCACTGACCGAAACATTCGGGGCCGAAGTGCTGGGGGTGACGCTGTCGGGCGAAATCAGCCCCGATACGCTCGCCGAAATCAAGGCGCTGTGGCTGCGGTATGGCGTCTTGTTGTTTCGCGGGCAGGCGATGACCAAGGACGATCAAGTGGGCTTTAGCCGCCTGATCGGGCCGCTCGAGATCCATATCCGCGCCGAATGGCTAAACGATACGCATCCCGAATTGCTCCAGATCACCAATATCCGCAAAGACGGCAAGGCGATTGGCGCGCTGGCCGATGGGGAAGTGGGCTGGCATTTCGATCAGATCTATCTGCCCAAACCGGCAATCGGCTCGTTGCTCTATTCGATCAAGATCCCGCCCGTGGGCGGCGGCACGCATTTTGCCGATATGACCACCGCTTATGCGCGGCTGCCGCAGCATCTGCGGCAGATTGTCGATGGGCGCAACGCCATACAGTCCTATGTGGCGTTCAACACGATGTATTCGACCGATGCCAATGCCACGCAGACCACTATGACCCCCGATATTGCCCATCCGCTGGTGCGCACGCATCCCTATAGCGGGCGGCGCGCGCTCTATATCTGTCCGGGGATGACGGTGAAAATCTGCGGGCTACCCGACGATGAAAGCCGCGCGGTGCTCGATGAACTGTTCGCTTGGCAGGCGCGCGATGAATTCGTCTATCGCCACGATTGGGCGCTGGGCGATGGGCTGTTGTGGGACAACGCCTGCACCATGCACCGCCGCGACGATTTTGACGGCGCGCACGAACGCCTGATGTACCGCACCACGATCCTGCCGCAACCGGATCGCGCGATTCCGTTTTAATTCGCGATGCGCACATACCATACCCAAAGCAGGATGCGGTTCATAACGACCGCATCCTGCTTTGGCATCAGCGCCTCTGCCGGTCAGACCAGCACATTGGGTCCGCTGAAATAGACGTACACTTCCTGAAACTTGCCATCGCGCACACGCCAGAAATTGGTGTTGAAAAAGCGCGTGATGCTGCCGTCGTGGCCGGTGAGCACCGCTTCGAACGAGGCGGTGATGCGGCCGTTCGCTTCATCGACCGTGCAGACGAAATCCTTGTGCACGATGGTGGCGTAAGCGCCGAAAAAGTCTTCAAACATCCGCTTGATCGCGGCTTTGCCGGCGTGGCGGGTGAACGCGGTCTGGACGCAGAACAGCGCTTCGTCGTTAAAGCAGGCGAGCGTGGCATCCATGTCTTTTTTATCGACATTGCCGAAATACTGCATGGTGGCCAGATCGATCAGCGCCGCGCGCGAAAGGGTCGGTTCGTACTGCATCACGCGTCTCCGGTCTTCAGCAAGCTGTCGCCGCTCATATAGACGTAAACCCGCTGGAACTTGTCATCCTTCAGGTAAAAGCGGTTGCAGTTTTCATAGCGCAATTCATCGCCGCCATTGGGCGTAATCAAGACCGTGAACTGAGAGCAGACCGAATTGCTGTGCGGATCGGCGGTGTGAACAAAATTACCGTGCCAGATGCTTGAAAAATCGGCAAACAACTTGGTAAACATTGCGCGGATCGCGGCTTTGCCAGTGTGGACCGTGTTCGATGTCACTTCGGTAAGCACGGCATCGTCGTGGAAGCAATCGAGCACCTGGCCCATCGCTTTGGTATCGACCCCGTCGAAATAGCGCTTGGTCACGATATCGATGTAATACGGATAAGGCAGCGCCACTTGGCCCCCGCCCGCTTCAGCCCATTCAGCCATTATGCGCTCCCTTTTCGGATGCCACTGTCATTGCCCACTTCGGGGTTCGGAAAGGCTTTTTTGCTGTGGCTGATACCCAGTTGGACCAGCAATTCGGCCTGTTTGTAGGCGACCAGGCCGGGGTTGATGACCGGTATCGGCAGGTTTTGCGCCAACCACGCAGCCGACTGGTGCATTGTGGTCGATCCAAGCACGATCACATCGGCACCATCTTCGGCGATTGCGCGTTCGGCCTCGGCCTTTAGCTTGGCGAAGATCACTTCTTCCTTGCCGGCCAGCAATTCTGCCACATCGGGCCGCGTGCGGATCGAGCGGAGCGAGGCGCAGCGCGGCCAGAACCCATATTCGGTCAGCGTCTTTTCGTAGAGCGGGAACCATTCATCCCACATCGTCAGCACGGTGAACTTTTTGCCGAGCATCATCGCCATGTGAAACGCGCATTCGCCCGGGCCAACCACCGGGATCGACAAGCGTGACCGCAGCGCGCGCAGCCCCGAATCGCTGACCGTGTCGATGACCACCGCTGAGTACCCATCCGCTTCGGCGTCGATTCCGGCCTGAAACACCGTCCAGTCCATCAGCAACATGTCGTGATAGCTGTCGCCCAGCGCGGCACCCCAGCCGACCGCTGCGAATTCCGGCTTGAAACCCGGCGCGACCACTTCGGGCGGAAGCTGTGCGGCCCGGTTGGCGACCCCGGCGGCGTCCATCGGGATCGGCACGATGACTTTTATGCGGTGTTCGACTGTCACAAAACTTCCTCACCCGCTATCTTGTGTTGGAATAGTATGTATACAGCTTGGCGGAGTCAAGGCGCGGGGAGCGGACATGTCAAGCGCATCGGATCGGGCCTATGCGGCGATCAGGGCAATGATCCTTTCGGGCGAACTGGCATCGGGTTCGCAACTGCGCGAAGAGCATCTGGCGGACCGGTGCGGGGTGTCGCGCACCCCCGTGCGCGAAGCGTTGCACCGGCTCGAAGCGGACTTGCTCGTGCGCCGCAACCAGACCCAGCGCAGCTTTGTCGCCGAATGGTCGCCCGACGATATCGAACAGGCGTTCGAGCTGCGCGGGATGCTCGAAAGCCATGCGGCAAAACGCGCGGCCGAGCGTATGACCCCGCACTTGCTCGACCGGTTGAGGGGGTACAATGCTGCGCTGCGGGCCGCAATTACCGGCCCTTATCCCGATGTGCCGGCATTTCTGACGCAGAACGCGCGCTTTCACCGTGGCATTATCGAAGCCGCCGAATCGGCGCGCCTGACCACGATCCTCGCGCGGATTGTCGAACAGCCGATCGTGTGGCGCACGGCCCAGAATTTTGACCACGATGATCTTGCGCGGTCGTACCGCGAACATGAAGATTTGCTGGCCGCGTGTGCCAGCCACGACGGGGTGTGGGCGGCATCGGTCATGGCGACGCATATCCGCCGTGCGTTCCATACCTATTCGGGGGCGGACCGTGCGGCGGGCAGCGTTGATCCCGCAACGGCAGATGCAATTCAGCGCTTGAATTTGTATCCAAACATGGCAAACTTCGATGATGTATCCTGACGCCATCCAGTTTGTCGAAGTCGGTCCGCGCGACGGATTGCAGAACGAGGCGACGCTGATCGCGACCGAGGCGAAGCTTGCGCTGATTGCGCGCGCGATTGCTGCAGGCGTGCGGCGGATCGAGGTCACCAGTTTTGTCAATCCCACCAAAGTTCCGCAGATGGCCGATGCCGATGCGGTCTGTGCGGGGCTGCCCCGGCGTGATGATGTGACTTATATCGGGCTGGTGCTGAATGAGCGCGGGGCCGAGCGCGCGATTGCCACCGGGCGGATCAACCAGCTTGGCGCGGTCGCGGTCGCCACCGATGCCTTTGCCATGGCCAATCAGGGCCAGACCAGCGATGGCTCGGTCGATGCGGCCAAAGCCATTATTGCCCGCGCGCGGGACGCCGGGCTGACCGGACAGGCCACGATCGGTGCCGCGTTCGGGTGTCCGTTCGAAGGCGAAGTGGCCGAAGACCGGGTGGTTGCCATGGCGGCGGCGCTGGCCGAGGCCGGGCCGGTCGAAGTCGCGCTGGCCGATACGATCGGTGTGGGCAATCCGGCGCATGTCGCGCGGCTGGTGGCGCGCGTGCGTGCCGCGATTGCGCCGCTGCCGGTGCGCGTGCATTTTCACAACACGCGCGGCACCGGGCTTGCGAATGTCTGGGCGGCGGTCATGGCCGGGGCAAGCGTGGTTGACGGATCGATTGGCGGCCTTGGCGGCTGCCCGTTCGCGCCCGGCGCAGCGGGCAATGTCGCGAGCGAAGACGTCGTTTACATGTTCGACCGCGCCGGGATCACCACCGGGCTTGATCTGGGTCTGATGATCGCGGCCAACGCCTGGCTTGCAGGCGTTATGGGCCGCAAACTTCCGGGAATGGTGGCGCAAGCGCCGCTGTTTCCCCAATCCGCATAGCAAAAGGGCAGGGTAATGGGCTATCGCTTGGGTGTCGATGTGGGGGGAACCTTCACGGATTTGCTGTTGTTCGATGCAGAATCGGGCGCATTCTGGCGACACAAGACGCCGTCCACCCCGCATGACAGTTCCGAAGGCATTCTGACCGGGGTGCACGCGATTTGCGGCGCTGCGGGAATCGATGCGAACGAAATCGCGTTCTTTCTGCATGGCACGACGGTGGCAACCAATGCGATGCTCGAAGGCAAGGGTGCGCGCGTTGGCCTGATCACGACCGAAGGCTATCGCCATGTAATGCAGATCGCGCGGTCTTATGTGCCGGGCGGCCTTGCCGGGTGGATCATCTGGCCCAAGCCCAAGCCGCTGGCCGCGCTCGAAGATACCGTGGCAGTCGGCGGGCGGATGAATGCAGCGGGGCAGGAAGTTCGCCCGCTTGATGAAGTGGCCGCGCGCGCCGCGCTGATCCAGCTTAAAGAGCAAGGGGTTGAGGCGATCACGGTATCGCTGATGAATGCTTATGTGAACGGCGACCATGAAACGCGCATCGGCGCGATGGCGCGCGAAATCATGCAGGACGTGCCGGTTTCGCTCAGCCACGAAGTCCTGCCCGAAATGCAGGAGTATGAGCGCACGTTGACGACGGTTGCCAATGCCGCCGTGCGCCCGGTGGTCGGGCGCTATGTGGCAAGCTTGCGCGACCGGCTGGCGAAAGCGGGCATGATCGGCAAGCTGTCGTTGCTGCGGTCGGACGGTGGGCTGATGTCCGCCCAAAAGGCCGAAGAACATCCTGTCAATATCCTGATGTCCGGCCCGGCGGGCGGCGTGACGGGCGCTTTGTGGGTGGCGCGCAATGCGGGGCTGACCAATATTCTGACGCTCGATGTCGGCGGGACCTCGACCGATGTGGCGCTGATCGAAAATCTTGAGCCACGGCGCGTGCGGACCACCGAAGTGGGGCATCTGTCGGTGCGCACCTCGTCGCTCGATGTGAAGACCGTGGGCGCGGGCGGCGGGTCGATTGCTTATGTGCCCGAACTGACCAAAGCCTTGCGCGTCGGCCCGCAAAGCGCGGGCGCGGTGCCGGGGCCGGTGGCTTATGGCAAAGGCGGCGAACTGCCGACCGTGACCGATGCCAATGTGGTGCTCGGCTATCTTCCGGAAAATCTGCTCGGCGGCACGTTTCAGCTTGATCGCGCAGGCGCCAAACGCGCGGTGCAGACGATTGCCGATGCGCTCGGCATCGATCTGATGGCGGCGGCGCGCGGCATTATCGACATCGTGAACGAGAATATGTTCGGCGCGCTGCGGATGATTTCGGTGCAGCAGGGGTATGATCCGCGCCATTTTGCGCTGATGGGGTTTGGCGGGGCAGGGCCGCTGCATGTCAACGCGGTGGCGCGGCTGATGGGCAGTTGGCCGGCGGTATCGCCGGTGTCGCCCGGGGTGTTGTGCGCGCTGGGTGATGCGACCACACGGATGCGCACCGAAACCGCGCGTTCGTTCTCGCGGCTGGCGCATACGACCACGGCTGAAGAGCTGGATGCCATCTTGTCCGACATGGCGCAGCAGACCCGCGCAGAACTTACCTCGGACGGGGTGCCCGCTGCGCTGATCGAAAGTGCGTTCGAAATCGACGTGCGCTATGCCGGTCAGGCGTTCGAAGTGCCGCTGACGATCACGCCCGAAGTGCTGTTGCGCGATGGGATCGCGGGCATTCTTGCGCGCTTTGACGAAGAGCATTTGCGCTTGTTCACGTTCAACATGGATACCCCGCACGAAATCGTCAACTTGCGCGCGGTGGCGCTGGGGCAGGCGCTTAATCTGCCCGCCGCCGAACTGCCGGTGGGCAATGGCGATCCGAGTGCGGCCAAAATGCGCGATCATGTGCTGTGGATGGACGGTAGCGAACAAGCCGCCGTGATCTATGACCGATCAAAGCTGAAACAGGGCGATGTGATCCCCGGACCCGCGATTGTCGTGGAAATGGATTCGACCACGCTCATCGAAAGTGGCTGCATTGCCGTGGTCGACAAAGTCGGCAATATCCTGATCAACCTGGCGTGAGGGAGTAGTACCAATGCGCGCTCAGATCATCGAAACGAACTCGACCCCGTTTGCCAAGCGCCCGATTGACCCGGTTACGCTCGACATTATCGAAAACGCCTTGCGCAATGCGCGCAACGAAATGGATGCGACGCTCAGCCGCACCGCGATGTCGCCCGGCATCCGGGAACAAGGCGATGCCTTTCCGCTGATCGCCGATCACGCCGGGCGGATGATCGTCGGCCAGTTCGGCAGCTTTATCGGTGGTTTTCTCGATAGCTATGACGGCACGATCGAAGACGGCGACATGATCCTGCTGTCCGACCCTTACAGTTGCGCTGGCGCGGTCAGCCATTCGAACGACTGGCTGGTGCTGCTGCCGGTGTTCAAGACCGGTCGGCTGATCGGCTATACCGCGATGTTTGGCCATCAGGCCGATATCGGCGGCAAAGTGGTTGGATCGATGCCGATCGATTCGCGGTCGATCTTTGAAGAAGGCGTGCGCATTCCCCCGGTCAAGCTGTGGAGCAAAGGCGTGTTCAACGCCGATGTGGTCAAACTGATTATGCATCAGACGCGCAAGCCCGACTGGTGCCAGGCCGATTTGAACGCGCTGATCGCCGCGTGCCGGGTGGCCGCACGCCGGGTGATCGAAATGGCCGACCGGTTCGGCGATGAAGTCTATGTTTCGGCCACCGACGAATTGCTGGCGCGCAACCATCGCGCGATGAAGCAGTTGATCGCAGGGGCAATCGGCGAAGCGCCGGTCAGCTTTGAAGACTATATCTGCGACGATGGCATGGGCGCAGGGCCGTTCAAGATCAAATGCACGATGTGGCGCGAGGGCGAACGCGTGGTGCTCGATTTTGACGGTACCGATCCGCAAAGCGAATATGCGATCAATTTCCTGCTCAATGAAAACATGTTCCGCATGTTCTTCGGCATTTACATGATTATGGTGTTCGATCCGCAGATCCTGTTCAACGACGGGTTTTATGATCTGATCGATGTGCGCATTCCCCAAGGCTCGCTGCTTAAGCCGACATTTCCGGCGGCGCTGTCGGGACGGACTCATGCGCTGGGGCGGATTTTCGACGTTCTGGGCGGTTTGCTCGGCCAGAAAACCCCGGAATTTCTCAATGCCGCCGGGTTCTCGTCATCGCCGCACTTGTTCTATTCGGGCTATGACGCGAACAATGAATGGTTCCAACTGTTCCAGATCGGCTTTGGCGGGATTCCCGGTCGCCCGCTGGGCGATGGTCCCGACGGACATTCGCTCTGGCCCGGTTTCACCAATGTTCCCAACGAGTTTCTCGAACGCTATTTCCCGCTGATGATCGAGCGCTATGACACCGCGCCCGACAGTGGCGGGGCAGGGCTGCACCGTGGCGGCAACGGCATTCACATGACGTATCGCTTCCTCGCCGCCGGACATGTGTCGGCGCACGATGACCGCTGGTTTGTGCCGCCATGGGGGGTCAATGGCGGTGAACCTGCCAAGCGTTCGCGCAAGATCATCGAAAAAGCCGATGGCACGCAGATCGTGATCGGCAACAAGACCGATGCTTATCCGGTCGAAGCCGGGGACCAGCTCCACTTTATCACGTGGGGCGGCGGCGGTTGGGGCGATCCGCTGGAGCGTCCAGCCGCGCTGGTGGGCAAGGAAATCACCCAGGGTCTGGTCACCCCGGCGGGCGCGCGCGCCTATGGCGTGGTGGCCAACGACGCGGGCGAGATCGACACGGACGCGACCGAGGCCTTGCGCGCACACTTGCGCGCAGCCCGGCCGGCAGCGCTGGCGCTGTTCGATTTCGGGCCGGATATCGAAACCTTGCGCGCGAACTGCCAGGCGGAAACCGGCCTTCCCGCGCCGGTGCAGCCGGTGTGGGCTGCACGCGCAGCGGCTGAATAACCGATGGAAAATCAGGGTGCTTTGAACGGGCTGCGGGTTATCGAACTGGGGCAATTGCTCGCAGGCCCGTTTTGCGGCCAGTTGCTGGGCGACATGGGTGCCGAAGTCATCAAAGTCGAGCCGCCGGGCGCGGGTGATCCGATGCGCGTGTGGGGGCAGGGCCACGACAAAGTCAACTGGGAGGTCATCGCGCGCAACAAGCGGTCGGTTTCGGCCAATTTGCGCGTACCCGAAGGGCAGGACCTGGTGCGGCGGCTGATTGCCACGGCGGATATTCTGATCGAGAATTTCAAGCCGGGTACGCTGGAAAAATGGGGGCTTGGCCCCGATGTCTTGCACGCCATCAATCCGCGGCTGATTATCGCGCGGATGTCGGGCTATGGCCAGACCGGCCCTTATTCGGATCGCGCCGGGTTTGGCGGGATCGGCGAAGCGATGGGCGGCTGGCGCTATATCGTGGGCGAACCGGATCGCCCGCCCAGCCGGATGGGGATTTCGATCGGCGATTCGCTGACCGCGACGTATGGCTGCATGGGTGTGTTGGCCGCGCTGCATGCGCGCCAAGCGACCGGGCGCGGGCAAGTGATCGATGCGGCGCTCTATGAAAGCGTGCTGCAAGTGATGGAAAGCGTGATCCCGGAATACGATCATATGGGGATCATCCGCGAACGGTCGGGGTCGTTTTTGCCCGGCATCGCGCCTTCGAATGTCTATCAGTGCAGCGATCAGGAATTCATGATCGGTGCCAACAACGACATGATTTTCAAACGGCTGTGCACCGCCATGGGCCGCCCGGAACTGGCCGACGACGCGCGTTATGCCACGCATATCGCGCGCGGCAAAAATCAGATCGAACTCGACGCGCTGATCAACGACTGGACCCGCACGTTGACCGTGGCCGAAGTCGATGCGCTGATGATTGCGCATTCGATCCCGGCGGGCCGGGTCTATCGCGCGCCCGAAATGTTCGAAGACCCGCACTTTGCCGCGCGTGAAGCGATTGTCACGGTCGAGACCGAGCGCTTTGGCCCGTTGCGGATGCAGAACGTGGTGCCGCGCCTGTCGGAAACGCCCAGCAGCATCCGTTCGCCCGCGCCGTCGGTGGTGGGGCAGCACAATTCCGACATCTATGGCGAACTGCTCGGGCTGACCGCCGCCGACCTCGATGCGCTGCGCGCGCGCGGTGTGATCTGACAATGGCGTTCGACGAGATTACCGCCAACTATGTCGGCGCGTTCGACGGGTCTTTGCGCTTCGGCACCAGTCCTGCGCTGGTCATTGTCGATGTGGTGATGGCCTACCTCGATCCGGCATCACCCTTGTATGCCGCCTGCGAAGATGCGCTGGCGAGCAATGTGCGGCTGTTGCACGCGGCCCGCGCGGCGGCGATTCCGGTGATTTTTACCAATGTGATGTTTCAGGCGGGCGGGCGCGATGGCGGGCTGTTCTTTCGCAAAGTGCCCGCGCTGAAAGTGTTTACCCCCGGATCGCCGCTGGGCGCATTCCATCCCGATCTGGCCCCCTGCGACGGGGAAATCGTGGTGACCAAGCAATATGCTTCGGCGTTTTTCGGCACCTCGCTCGCTTCGACGCTGACGGCGCTGCGCGTCGATACGGTGCTCGTGACCGGATTTTCGACATCGGGCTGTGTGCGCGCGACGGCGCTTGATGCGCTGCAAGCGGGCTTTGCGCCGTTTGTGGTGCGCGATGCCTGCGCTGATCGGCATCCTGCTCCGCACGAGGCCAATCTGTTCGATCTTCAGGCCAAATATGCCGAAGTGATCGGCGAAGCGCAGGCCATCGCGCACCTGACCTCACGCACGGGCTGAACCGCGGCCCAGCAGTACCAATCCCGCCGTGGTCGATAGCACGATCAGCGCGGCGATTGCGGCGGTCTTGCTGTGCGCCAGCGCGAGCACCGCCGCATAGAGGAACGGCGCGGTCAGCACGCCGCCATAGGCCAGCGCGGTTCCCGCGCCGACCGCGTCCGCCGTCTTGCCGCGCGGCGCTTCGTGCGCCAGTTGGGCAAGCAGAATGCCGTTCCAGCCCATCGCGGTGGCCCCGAGCATGGCCGCGCCGCACGTCAGCCGCAGCGCCGTGGGGGCAGGCCACAGTACCAGCGCCCAAGCCAGTCCAGAGATCAGCCCGATCAGTCTGAGATGCGTATAAGGCCTGCCAAAACGCGCGGTGGTGCCGCCAAAACCGATGCGGGCTGCGGCACCGGCAACGGTCGCAATGGCAAGGAACCCGGCGGCCCGGCCGATCGACAAGTGGTGCAGCCAGACCAGGCTGGGGACCAGATATGTCGTGAGCGCCGCCTGATTGATGCCGTAAGCGCCTGACACCAGCGCCAGCCGCAAAGTGGCGGGATGACGAAATGTTTCGCGCAAAGCGAAGAGCAGGTTTGCCGGGCGCGCTAATCCGCGCGGCCTGCGCGGAATGGCGATCAGCGCCGGGATGCACAGCGCAAAGCCGATCCCGCCCGCCAGTGCAATCACCAGCGCCATGTTGCGCCAACCCCAGTGCAGCACAACCAGCGGCGCGATCAGCGCCACCAGCGCGGTTCCGACCGGCACGCCGGTCTGGCGGATCGAAACCACCAGCGGCTGCCACCGGGGCGCGAAGCGATCGGCAAGCAGCAATGCGCTGGCCGGCACGATCACGCCATAGGCCAGACCCATCAGGACAATGCCCCCCAGCGCCAATGCAAGGCCGGTCCCGCTGGCGGCGATCCGGGCAAACAGCGCAAACCCGATCAAGGTCGCCGCCAATCCGCCAAGCTGGATCCGGCCCCCATCAAAGCTGCCGATCAGCCGCGGGGTCAGCAGCGATCCGGCCATCGCGGACAGATAGAGCAAGCTGGTGTAATACCCGATCCACGTTTCGGGCAAATGGGCATCACCAATGATTGCGATTGACACGGTCAGCGGCGCGCTGACCGTGAACGAGGCCATCGTCTGGATCAGCGACGTGGCAAACAGCGTGGACAGACCGCCTTGTGCACGCTGCTCGGATGCGGTCTCGATCATGCGCTAGGAGTCTTTGTTTTCGCATGATTTTTTGCGAGCCGCAGTCCACCGAAGGTAAAAACCGGTTCCCACTTTTTCGCATCATGCTCTAGCGTGGAATAAGATGAGAGTGAATCGCATCACGCTTTAGCCTTTGGCCTGCTGCACGCGCGCGCCGCCATCGAGCATCCCGCGGATCATGTCGGGCATATAGACATGCGGCTTGGGATAGCTTGCCCGGCTGTGCCTGAGGCTGAGCGCAAGCGCGGTCTCGGCCAATTTGTATGTCAGCGGGCCGGGATTGATGATCGGCACCGGCAGTCGTTCGGCCAGCCAGGCATGGCTTTGGTGCATGGTGGTTGACCCAAGGCACAGCGCCTCTGCCCCGTCGGCAATGCACTGTTCGGCGGTTGCCAGCAGCAGGGGGAACACGTCTTCCTCTTTGCCGCCCAGCAAGTTGGAAACATCGGGCGGGATATTGGGGGATCGGATCGACACACATTTGTGTTCAAGGCCATATTCGCGCAGCGTTTTGCTATAAAGACCCTTCCACGGGTCCCACTGCGTCAGCACCGAAAAATTGTTGGCGAACATCAGCGCAGTCAGGAACGAGGCGCGCCCCGGCGAAATGACCGGGATGTCCAGCACCGAGCGCAGCGCGTTCATGCCCGAATCGCTCATGGTGTCGATGCACACCGCATCATAGCCATCATCTTGTGCCGACAGACCCGCCTCGAAAATCGAAATGTCGGCCAGCACATAATCGTGGTGGCTGTCATAGAGCGCGGGAGCCGCCTTGACCGGGCGGAAGTCGAAGGTGATCCCCGGCCCCAGATCGACCGCCTGCAATTGGTCCTTGCGATTGGCAACGCCCTGATCGTCAAGCGGGAAGGGCACGATGACGAGCACTTTCTTGTCGGTCATGACGATCTCCATTTTGTGGCAACAGCGGATCAAACATTTGGCAATGGGCGCAAGTTTCAACTAAGGTTGGCGTTCAGTCAATGGTCTGGACCAATCTATTATGGCGCTTGCCGCAAATGCCGATGGTCACCCGAACGTCATCGAGCATATCCCCCGCTATGTCGAAATCGCCGAGCACTTGCAGCGCGAGATCACCGAGGGCCATTGGCCGGTGGGCGAACAGCTTGAACCCGAACAGGCGCTCGCCACGCGGTTCAAGGTTAGCCGCTTTACCATCCGCGAGGCGATGAGCCGGCTTGAAGAAAAGGGCATGATTAGCCGTCAGCGGCGGCGCGGGACGGTGGTGCTGAGCGACCGTCCGGCGCAAGTGATGGTGCAGAAACTGCGCTCGATGGATCAACTGTTGCAATATGCGCCGCAAACCCGGCTTGCGGTCCGGCGCACCACGATCATCGAAGCCGATATTGCGCTGGCGAGCCTGCTGCAATGCCCGGTCGGCACGCGCTGGGCGCGCATCGAAAGCATCCGCACCGAAGCCGGGCGTCCGCCCGTGTGCTGGAGCGATATTTACGTTCCTGAAAAATATGCCGGAATTGCCGCGCAAATCGGTCAATCGGGCACGCCGACATTCCGCCTGGTTGAAAGCCATTACGGGGTCTTTGCCACTGACATTACCGCCGAACTGTTTGCGGGCGCGTTGTCGCAGGAAAAGGCTGCGGCGCTCGATGTCGAAGCCGGCAGCGCCGCGTTTATCATCGTGCGGCGCTACCGCGACAGCGATGGCCGCGCGTTCGAAGTTTCGGTCAGCGAGCACCCCGCCGGGCGGTTTTCCTATTCGATCGACCTTACCCGCACCAAAGAAAGCGAGGCCCGCAATGTCTGACCCCCGCGCCACGAAATCGCCGCGCACCATCCGCAGCTTTTTGTTCGCCCCGGCCAATCATCCGCGCAAAGTCGAAAAAGTCTTTGGCGCGGGGGCCGATGCGGTCATCCTCGATCTGGAAGATGCATGCGCGGTGGCCGACAAAGTCGCCAGCCGGGCAACCGTCGTGGCCGCGCTGCAAGCCCCGCGCGCATCGCTCGGTTATGTCCGGATCAATGCCACCGACACGATCTGGTGTTTGCGCGATCTCGATGCGGTGATCGGGCCATGGCTCGACGGGATCGTGCTGCCCAAAGTCGAACGGACTGAAGAGCTGTTCCTGATCGATTGGCTGATGGCAGAGTTCGAGCGCGAGCGCGGCTTGCCGGTGGGCGGGATCGATCTGATGCCGATTATCGAAACGGGCAAGGGTATTCACGCGCTCGACGCGATCATCGCCAGTGGCACCCGGATGCGCCGCCTGTCATTCGGCGCGGGCGATTTTACGCGCGACATGGGCATGAAATGGAGCGCGGATGAGCCTGAACTGGCCCATGCGCGCGGAGCGCTGGTGTTGGCATCGCGCGTCGGCGGGCTGGAGCCGCCAATCGACACGGTGCATATCGACTTGGCCGACACCGCCAGCTTTACCCATTCGGTTGCAACGGGCGTAAAATTCGGCTTTCAGGGCAAGCTGCTGATCCATCCGCAGCAAGTCGAACCGACCAACCGCGCCTTTATCCCTTCGGAAAAAGAAGTCAGCCGCGCCGCCAAGATCATCGCCGCGTTCGATGCGGCAGAGGACAGCGGATCGGCGTCGATCCAGGTCGATGGCTATTTCATCGACTATCCGATTGTCGAAAAAGCGCGGGCGGTGCTGGCGCAAGCGCAGCGCGAATAAAGCGTAACGCAGGAACGTGGGGCAGCCCTCTTCAATCGCCCAGCCAGTCCTTGCGCACCGCCGCATTGTCGGCGCCGAGCGCGCGGCCGGCCCAGCGCAATTTGCCCGGCGTTTCGGACAGGCGCGGGCACACATTTGGCAAAGTCAGTTCGCCCGCGCGCGGATCGGTCAGCTCCACCAGATTGCCGCGCGCGGCATATTGCGGATCAGTAAAGATTTCTTCGATCGAATAGACCGGTCCGCAGGGGACTTGGCCGTGTTCGCACGCCGCCAGCACCGCTTCGCGGGTCATGGCGCTGGTCCAGTGGGTGACAAAGGCATCGACTTCGGCGCGGCGCGCTTCGCGTTTGGCAATTGTGCCATAAATGCCGTCACCGGTTACATCCATGCGCCCCATGATCGCGGTCAGCCGCGCGAAAATCTTGTCATTGGTGCAGGCGATGGCCACCCACAGCCCGTCGGCGGTGGGATAATGGCTATGCGGCACGGCATTGACCGTTCCGGCACCCATGCGTTCGCGCACAAAGCCGCTGCGCGCAAACGCCGGGGCCAATTCATCGAGCAAGCGAAACGTGCCTTCATACAGCCCGACATCGACAATTTGCCCGCGCCCGGTGCGCGCCCGTGCGTGTAGCGCCGTCAGCACCCCAAGTGCTGCATAGACGCCTGAAATATAATCCGAAAGCGTGGCTGTGCCGGGCGATGCCGGTGGCAATCCGGGATCGCCACACAAATAGGAAATGCCGCTGAACGCATTGGCGATACGCCCGAATCCGGGTCGGTCGCGATAAGGCCCGGTCTGCCCATAAGCCGAAACGCGGGCGATGATTAGGCGCGGGTTGATCGCCTGCAAGACATCAGGCCCAAGGCCCCAGCGCTCCAGCGTGCCCGGCTGGAAATTTTCGCACAGCACATCAGCCTCGGCCACCAGCGCTTTCATCGTGGCAACATCATCGGCCACCCGCAGATCGAGCTCGATCGAGCGTTTGTTGCGGCCCTCGCTCAGCCACACCAGCGTATCGCCGCACTCGGTCATCGTGCCGAATTTGCGAATCGGATCGCCCGCGCCGGTCAGTTCCACTTTGACGACATCGGCGCCGAATTCGGCCAGATATGTCGCGCAATAGGGTCCGGCGATGAAAGTGGCGAGATCGAGCACGCGCAAGCCCTGAAAGGCATCTGCCGCAATTGCTGCATCGGAAGGGTTCATTCAAGGTTCCAATTAGTCCGGACCAATGCTAGCTAGTCGCCGCACTAGGATCGATCAAGGACCAATTGCGTTGCCGGTCGGGGGAGCATGAGCATGTTGATGTCGGCTGTTGACTACCGCGAATCGTTGCGGCGGCTAAGCCCGCGGGTTTACGTTGGCGGCGATCTGGTGCCATCGGTGGCAGACGATCCCCGGCTTGAGCCCGGCATCAATGCCACCGGCATCACCTATGATTTTGCGCGCAATGCCAGCCACAGCGCGGTCATGCTGACGCCGGGCCTGTCCGGCGCACCCACCAACCGCTTTCTCGCGATCAACCGCAGCCGCCAGGATTTGCTGGACAAGCTCGAAGCCGTCCGCCTGACCTGCCAATATGCCGGTTGCACCCAGCGCTATCTGACGCATGATGCGTTCAACGGTCTGTGGGAAGCAACCTGGCGCATTACCGAACGCACCGGTGGTGAACACCACGACCGGCTCAAGGCTTATATCGCCCACGCGCAAGCGCAGGATCTGGCGATCGGCATCGCGATGACCGATGGCAAAGGTGATCGGTCACGGCGCCCTGCCGACCAGGCCGAGCCGCTGTCTTATGTCCGGGTCAAAGAACGGCGCGCCGATGGCGTGGTTATCGCGGGTATCAAGGCGATTGTGACCGGCGGACCCTATATGCACGACTATCTGGTGCTGCCGTGTCGGCGGATGCGCGAAGAAGACCGCGATTTCGCGATTGCTTGTGCGGTTCCGGTTGATGCCCCGGGGGTTACCGTCGTTGCCCGACCAGCGGGCCGTCCGGGGGTGGCGGCGGCGAAGTTCAGTGCCAAATTCGCGCAATCCGTCGCTGCAGTCCACTTCGATGACGTGTTCGTGCCGTGGGACAAAGTGTTCATCGATGGCGAAATCGAAGAAGCCCACCTGATGACCACCAACTATGCCACGCACCACCGCCACAGTTGCATTGGTGCGCGCGCCGGGTTTGGCGATCTGCTGATCGGGGCGGGGGCCTTGATGAGCGAGGCCAACGGGCTCGATCTTGATCGTATCCCGCATCTGCGCGACCGCATGGTCGACCTGATCAAGATTACCGAGGGGTTTTATGCCTGCGGGGTTGCGGCATCGACCTTCGGCGAACACGATCCGGCGGGCAATTACCGGCCTGAACAGATTTATGCCAATATTGGCAAGCTGTTGATCGCCAACCAGATTTATGACATGCACCGGATTGCGCACGAAGTGTCGGGCGGGCTGGTGGTGGGGCTGCCTTCGCCCGAAGAGGACCACAATCCGGCCACTGCGCCGATGATTGCCGATCTGCTGCGCGGCCGACACGATATTCCTTATGCCCACCGCGCCAATGTCGCGCGCTTTATCGAGGATCTGACCGCGTCCGAAACCGGCGGCTGGTATTCCGTGATCAGCTTGCACGGCGGCGGCTCGCCCGAGGCGATGAAGCTGGAAATCTTGCGCAATTACCCGGTGCAGGATCGCAAAGAGCTGGTCCAGTCGCTGCTCGATCGCGGCGCGCTCGATCTGGGTCAGGGCCCGTCGCGCGACAAACAGCCGGGCCGCTGCTGCGCCAAAGGGTGCGAGACCGGCGATGCGCTGCCAGCACCGCAATCGCGCGCGATGGATTAAGCCGTTATCTACCGGTGGTTCAGCCGGGCCAATGCCCACGTGGCAGCATCGGCCACCACCGGGTCAGGGTCGGCCAGCAAAGCCTGAACCGGCGGTGCCATGGCCGGATCGCCGCTGTTGCCAGCGGCATAAAGGCAATTGCGCACGAAGCGGTTGCGCCCGATGCGTTTGATCGGTGATCCGGCAAACAGCGCGCGGAATGTGGCATCGTCGAGCGTGAGCAGATCGGCAAGGCGCGGTGCGGCGAGTTCGGCGCGCGCGGCAAAGGCGCGGTTGGCGGCGGCGGCGCTGGCAAACGAATTCCACGGACACGCGGCCAGGCAATCGTCGCAGCCATAAATGCGGTTGCCCAGCGCGGCGCGGAATTCGGGCGGCACCGGGCCTTTGTGTTCGATGGTCCAGTACGACAAGCACCGCCGCGCATCGAGGCGATAGGGCGCGGGAAAGGCATCGGTGGGGCAGGCGGTGTGGCAGGCGGTGCACGTTCCGCAGCGGTCGGCATGGGGTGCGTCGGCGGGCAGCGGCAGCGTGGAATAGATCGCGCCGAGCAACAGCCATGACCCGTGGTCGCGGCTGACCAGATTGGTATGTTTGCCCTGCCAGCCGATCCCGGCGGCCTGCCCCAGCGGCTTTTCCATGACCGGCGCGGTATCGACGAACACTTTGAGCGCGCTGTCGGGCGCTTGCGCCACGATCCAGCGCGCCAGTGCCTTGAGCGCGCGTTTGATGACGTCGTGATAATCCGCCCCTTGCGCATAGACCGAAATCCGCGCGCGCGCCGCCGCATCGGCCAGCGCGCGCGGATCGGCGGCGGGGGCATAGCTCATGCCCAAGGCGATCACACAGCGCGCTTCGGGCCAGAGCGCTTGCGGGCCGCCGCGCTGGTCGGCGCGCGCCGCCATCCATTCCATCGTGCCATGATGGCCTTCGCCCAACCACGCCTCTAGCCGCGCCTTGCGCAGCGGATCCTCGTGCGCCGGGGCAATGCCGCAGGCAACAAAGCCGAGCGCGCGCGCCTCGGCTTTGAGCCGCGCGACAAACGCAGGGGGAATATTAACCACCATTGGTGTTCCGTCTGTTCATGGCCTAGGAGTATGGCCGCGCGCAGGCATATCAGCCGATGGAGCACAGTGTGGGGGATTTGGCCGTCTTGGGCAATGGAGCCGGTTTGCGAGAAACGCCCGATCCGCGTGATCTGGCCATCGAAGCGCGCGGGCTGGTCAAACGCTTTGACGGGACACTGGCGGTCGATGGTGTCGATATCGCGGTGCCGCACGGCGCAATCTATGGCGTGCTCGGCCCCAATGGCGCGGGCAAGACCACCACGCTGCGGATGTTGCTGGGGATTATCGACCCCGATTTTGGCTATCGCCGCGTGCTCGGCAGCGAACACCCGACCGACCTGGCCCACCGCATCGGCTATTTGCCCGAAGAACGCGGGCTTTACCCGGCGATGAAAGCCTATGAGGCGATTGCGTTTTTGGCCGCGCTGCGCGGGGTGCCGCTCGCCGAAGGCCGCCGCCGCGCCAAAGCGATGCTCGAAGACTATGGATTGGGCCATGCCGCCGACCGCCAGATCCGCCAATTGTCCAAAGGCATGGCGCAACAAGTGCAACTGATCGGCACATTGCTGCACAATCCCGATCTGGTGGTGCTCGATGAGCCGTTTTCGGGGCTCGATGCAATCAACCAGGGGCGGCTCGAACAGTTGATTCGTGGGCTGGCGGCGCGCGGGGCAACCGTGCTGTTTTCCACCCATGTCATCGCCCATGCCGAACGGATGTGCGATTCGATTGCGATTATCGCGGCGGGCAAAGTGCCGTTTGCCGGGCCGGTCGATGTCGCGCGCGACCGGCTGCGCCCGCAAGTGCGGCTGGAAACGCGCGAACGCGATGGCCGCTGGCGCGCGGCGCTGCCCAGCGATGCGCGTTGCGATGCGAAGCCGCAGGGCGGGGCATTCTGGTACTTCACCTTGCCCGAATCCGGGACCGAGCCGCTGTTGCGCGCGCTGATCGAAGGGGAGGCCGGTATCCTCAGCCTGTCGATCGAACGCGCCGGGCTGCACGATGCGTTTGTCGCCATCGCCGGAGAGGCCGCCGCGCGCGCGCTCGATCAACCCGCCGACGATGCCCCCGTAAAAGGACGCCGCTGATGCTGACCAACCCGATGCGTGCGATCTGGACGATTGCGCGGCGCGATTTTGTCGCGGTGGTGTTTTCGAAGGCGTTCATTTTCTTTCTGCTCGGCCCGCTGTTCCCGGTGGTTGTGGGGCTTGCCGCCGGGATGCTGGGTGCGAGCGTGCGCCAAGATCTGGATCGCACGCTGGTGGGTATCGCGATGGTCGGGCACGACGGCGACCGGCTGATCGCCGCGCGCGCCGCGATGGTCGATCAGTTGCCCGGCGGCGCGCCCGAATTCGCGGTGATCGAACGGCTGCGTCCGGGCCAAAGTTTTGACGCGCGCGGCCTGCTGCAACGGCGGCAATTGGCAGCGGTGGTAACCGGCACGCTCGACGCTCCGGTGCTGACTGCAACGCCGGGCCGGATCGACCAATGGCGCGGCATGATCGGACTGTTTGCCGCACGCGCGCTGACCACCCGCACCGAAGCTCCGCCCCCGGTGCGCACCGATGCCGTGGTGACCAGCGCGGCAAACGAACACATCGGCCAAGTGGTAACCGCGCAAGCCGGGCAAGTGCTGCTGTTTTTGCTGACAATGCTGCTGGCGGGCATGGTGCTGTCGAATCTGGTCGAAGAAAAAGCCAACAAGATCATTGAAGTGCTGGCCGCATCGATCCCGATGGAAGCGCTGTTTCTGGGCAAGCTGGCGGCGATGCTGGCGGTCAGCATGGTCGGCATCGCAGTGTGGGGTGCCGGTTATGGCGTGATGCTGCTAGCCGGGGCACGCGCGATCCCGCTGCTGGCGACCCCGGCGGTCGGCTGGCCGCTGTTCCTGGCGCTGGGCTTTGCCTATTTTGCGATGGCCTATCTGCTGCTGGGCGCAATGTTCCTGACCATTGGCGGGCTGGCCAATACGGTGCGCGAGGTGCAGACGCTGTCGATGCCCGCCACGATGCTGCAACTGATCGTGTTTTTCATGGCCAGCTTTGCGGTGGCAATGCCGGGAAGCTGGGTGGAGCGGGTGGCACAAGTGTTTCCGGTCAGTTCACCCTATGCCATGCTCGCCCATGCGGCACAAAGCCCCGATTTGCTGCCGCACGCGCTCGCGCTGGGCTGGCAAGCGCTGTGGGTGCTGCTGATCGTGCGCGGCGGGGCGCTGCTGTTCCGCCGCACGGTGATGAAATCCGGCCCCGCGCCGCAACGCAAACGACGCAGCGCGGCGGCGTGAATGGCTTGTTGACATCAATGTAGGTTAGCGGAATAATCCAGCCAAAGGGGCGCTTGGTCGACGCGCTTGGCGGAGAGAATGCCAATGGCTACGCAGCAAACGCCCGACGCGGGCTTTTCCTATCGCCAATCGCCTACTGCCGCCGCCGCGTTCGACCAATGGTTGCGCGCCAACCCGCAGGCGCGCCCCGTCCATACTGCGCCATGGGATGTCAGCCGGTCGGATATCTATCTCAACGATACGTGGGGGCCGCTGTTCGCGGCGATGCGCGCGCAAGCACCGGTCAACAAAGTTACCGGCACGCCTTATGGCGATTACTGGAATGTCACGTCGCACAAAGCGGTGCTGCACGTCGAATCGCTGCCCGATGTCTATTCCTCATCATGGCACTATGGCGGCATTACGATTGGCGATCCGCCCAAAGATATTGATCCGGCACGGTTGGCCGAACGGCAGTTGCCGATGTTTATCGCGATGGACCGGCCCGACCATACCGGCCGCCGCCGCACCGTCGCCCCGGCGTTTACTCCGGCAGAAATCGTGCGGATGGAGCCCGAGATTCGCGCGCGCACCGGCCAAGTGCTCGACGCCTTGCCGATTGGTGAAGCGTTTGACTGGGTGGACCGGGTGTCGATCGAATTGACCACCGGGATGCTGGCGATCCTGTTCGGTTTTCCGTGGGATGATCGCCGCCTGCTGACATTCTGGTCCGATTGGGCAGGCGATGTCGAATTGACGCTGGCGCACGATCTGGCCGACGAGCGGTTTGCGATCTTGCAGGAAATGGCTCATTATTTCAGCCGCTTGTGGGCAGACCGGGTAAGCCGCCCGCCCAGTCCCGATCTGATTTCGATGATGGTTCATTCCCCGGCGATGAGCCAGATGAGCCCGCAGGAATTCATGGGCAATCTGATATTGCTGATCGTTGGTGGCAATGACACCACGCGCAACACGATGTCGGGCGTGATCCACGCGCTCCACACTTTTCCCGATCAGCGCGCCGCGCTGGAACGCGACGCCGCGTTGATCCCCGATGCGGTGCAGGAATGTCTGCGCTTTGTCACCCCGCTGGCGCATATGCGCCGCACCGCGACCACCGATGCCGATCTGTTTGGTCAGCCGATTCGCGCAGGCGATAAAGTGGTGCTGTGGTATCTTTCGGCCAACCGCGATGAAGCGGTGTTCCCCGATGCCGACCGACTGATCCTGTCGCGCGCCAATGCGCGGCGGCACTTGTCATTCGGCCACGGCATCCACCGCTGCATCGGCGCAAGGCTGGCCGAACTGCAACTGCGGGTGCTGTTGGAAGAAATGCACGCGCGGCGCTTGCGCATCCATGTTACCGGGGCAGTGGAACGCGTCCGCGCCAACTTTGTGCATGGCTTTCGGCGGCTGGAGGTGACCGCCGAAAGGTTTTGAGAGAATCAGGCGGCAGATGCCACCTTTTTCAGGTCGCGCTTCACTTTGACCGCGCGGGTGCTCAGATCATCGTCGCTGGTCTTGAGCAGCCAGTTATCAAGCCCGCCATTGTGTTCAACCGAACGCAAACCGTGGGTCGAAACACGAAAGCGAAAGCTGCGGTCGAGCTTTTCCGACATCAGCGTCACGTTCTGCAAGTTGGGCAGGAACACGCGCTTGGTCTTGTTGTTGGCATGGCTCACATTATGGCCGACTTGGCGGCCCTTACCGGTCAGTTCGCAAATCCGCGACATGGCTAAAAACTCGCTTGGGTTCGATGGGGTATGAATCGAGGCAGGCCGCGTCCCTTATCGATCCGGGGTGCAAAGTCAAGGATTCGCGCGAGCCACGGCGATATGCTAGCGCGTCGCGATGATAGCGCACCGCTGGCCTTTGCCCGAACCGATGCGCCGCGCGCTGGCAGAGGCGGCGGCAGGCGCGCGGACCGGCGCGGTGCCGGTGGGGGCCGTGGTGGTTTGCGCTGGCGCAATTATCGCCGCTGCGCACAATGCCCCGCGCGGCGCGCATGATCCCACCGCCCATGCCGAATTGCTGGCGATTCGCGCTGCCGCCTCTGCGCTCGGGTCAGACCGGCTTGACCAGTGCGACATCTGGATCACGCTCGAACCGTGCGCGATGTGCGCGGGCGCGATCGGCCATGCGCGCATCGCGCGGCTCTATTACGCCGCATCCGATCCCAAAGGCGGCGCGGTCGAACATGGCGCGCGGCTGTTCGATCTGCCCGGCGCGCTGCACCGGCCCGAAGTGTATGGCGGAATCGGCGAAGCCGAAGCGGCAGAGCAGTTGCGTGCGTTCTTTCGCGAGCGACGCGGGTAAATCACGTCCTCGGCTGGGGGTGACGCTCTTCTCCCCTCCCCTTCAGGGGAGGGGCTGGGGGTGGGGGGCGCGGCACGCGCTCACCCAGCCGATAGAGCATGATGCGAAAAAGTGGGCACCGGTTTTTCGCAAAAAATCATGCGAAAACAAAGACTCCTAGAGCATGATGCGATTCTTTCTTATCGCATCATGCTCTAGACCCCACCC
>CAINGT010000077.1 GCA_903848655.1 uncultured Sphingomonadales bacterium | reverse complement strand
TGATTTTTTGCGAGCCGCAGGCCACCGAAGGTAAAAACCGGTTCCCACTTTTTACCTTCGGTGGCCTGCGGCTCGCATCACGCTCTAAAAGCGCACTATCGCGCGCACATTGGCACGCACATCGCCCGCACGGGTAAAACCTTGGTTGGCGAGCGCGACGCCGCCATCGGCGGTGACGGCAAAGTTCGCGGCGATGTTGACATCGAGCCCGGCTCCCACCGCGCCGACCGTATGCGCGCCTTTGCCCGTGGCGACTTGTCCGGCATAGCCGCCATCGACATAGACCCACGGCGACCAAGTCGGCGACAACGCGCCTGCCCCCAGCGGCTTGGCCTCGCGGCGCAATTCGTTGCGCAGCACGATCGAACGGTCGAATGTGCCGTCATCGAGCGTATAGGCGCGCACCGCCCCGCGCCCGCCAAGCCCGGTCAGTTCGGTCTGCGGCAGGCGTGCGTCGGACAATTGCCAACTCAGCACATTGCTCAGCGTGAATTGCCCGAACCGCGTGTTGCGATAGGCCGAACCGGTGGCATAAAGGAACTTAGCTTTGCCAAACGCCCCGTTCGACGCGGCGGAATAGGCCGCATCGCTCGCCAGACTGCCAAACCCGCCGGGGCTGACGTGGAGCGCCACATCAAACCCGGTCTGGCCCCGGCTGTCATAGCGATGCCAGCCATAGCCGAGCGTGAATGTGCCGACATTATAGGCGGAACTGGCGATTTCGGTGGTGCCAAACAGCGTGTGCGAGCGCTGCTGGGTCCAGCCAAAGCCGCCGAAGATATCGCCCTGGAGCGAGGCGGACAAGTTCGACAGCGCCGAGCGCAGTGTTAGCGACCATTCCTGCGTGTGCTGGCGCGCATCAAACGCATCGACCGGCTGGGTCGAGGCAATATCGCCAAAATCCGCATCCACCACCACGCGCGGCGCAAGCGGGACTGACAGATGCGCGGCGTGGCTGACATAGCGGCGGCTGCCCGATGGCGGGTTGCCGACATCGAACAGGTTTTGGCCCGATGTGGTCAACTGATAACTGGCCCAGGCATCGGTGCCGGGCACGCCGACGAGCGCTTGGACAAAACCCCGGTTGAGCCCGGTGCGCGGCGTGCCCGAATTGGCATAGCCACCCCCGATGCTCCAGCGGCGTCCTTGCTTGACGTGCCATGTCGCATCGGTTTCACTGGCCGCTTTGCCCGCGCGGAATATCGCATCGACGCGGCGGAACGGATTGGCGTTCAGCCAGTCGAGGTCTTCGGCCAAGGGCGCGGTGGCAATCGGTGCGCCGGGCTTTTGCCGTATGGCGCGGGTCAGGCGCGCGGCTTCGGCGGCATCAACCCCTTCGGCGCTGGCCGAACCGAGGCGATATTCTTCGGTCCGCAGCACCAGATGGCCCGCCGTCAGATCCTGTTCGGGCGCGCTGACATGGACGAACGGAAACCCAGCGCGGCGCCATTCCCCGGCGATCTCCGCCTTGATCCGCGCGATCACTTGCAGCGACAGCGGTTGACCGAGATAGCCGCGCAACCGCGCTTCGAGCCGGGGCAGCGGGCGCGGCGCGGCCAAGCTGACTTGCCCATCGGCGGCGGGAGCGACCGCCGCGCCGGGCCCCACTGCAATACTGCCCAGCTTTACCCCCAGCGGCATGGCGTCCGCCGCCGGATCGGCGGCAGGCGGGGCGGGAACACGCTGCGGCGCGGCTTGCGGCGTCGGTGCCGGGTTGCGCTCGATTGCCTGGCCATGCGCCGCCGAAGTCATAGCGACCAAAGCGGTGCAGCCCAGCATCGTGTAGGCAAAGCCAAGCGCAGATCCACGGCGCCGACGAACAGGGTGCATTGTTATCTCCATGATGCTTGGTCGAGTGCGCGGTCGTTAATTGTCGAGGGACGGATGAACGAAAATGAACGGAGATTCTGTAAATACAAACGGGACACCGGATTCTATATAAGGAACAATTGTGCCCGGGCTAAGGCTTGGAAATGCGTCGTTTGTTGCCCAGCCCCAGCCATTGTCGGTGCCCGGGGTTGTCTGGGTACCACCATCGCTCGGCAGGATCGGCAAATCCACAACCAGCGGGAACACCGTCAGCGCGCTGGCATTGCCGGGGGCTTGGATAAAGCTGAACGTATAGTTCGCGGTACCGCTGGCAAGGCCAGACCCGTTGATGGCATAATTGCCCGCGACCGACGTGGGGAGCGCCGGGCTGCTCCATGCCGCTGTGCCGGTGGTGACAGTCGCCATCGTGTCGCCGTTGACAAGTCCGGATGCCCCAACGCTGCCAGTGAACACCGGGTTGGCAAGACCGGCGACCCTGCTGGCAGGAGTGGCGGTATACGTCACCGTCAACGCGCGCGGGTTGATCGTCAGCGCCTTGGCGTTGCCGGCGGCTTGCACCACCGTCAGCGCGTAGTTGGCAGTAGCGGCCAGCCCCGATCCGGTAATGCCATAGCTGCCCACGCCCGTGGTGGTACCGGCGGTCGTGGCCCATGCGGCGGTGCCGGACAGCGTATCGCCATTGACCAGCCCGGAAGAGCTTGTCGTGCCGCCAAGCGTCGGGTTGGCATCGCCATAGAGGCGGCTGATCGACGTGGCGGTATACGTCACGGTCAAAGCACGCGGGTTGATCGTGAGCGCGCTGGAATTGCCCGCAGCCTGCACCACGGTCAGCGCATAGTTCGCCGAAGCGGTCTGGCCCGAACCGGTAATGCCATAGTTGCCAATGCCGGTGGTTGCGCCCGCAGTGGTGGCCCACGTTGCGGTTCCACCCAGCGTATCGCCATTGACCAGACCGATGGACGATACTGCCCCGGTCAGAGCCGGGTTCGCATCGCCATAAGCGCGGCCGGCCGCTGTGGCGGTATAGGTCACGGTCAGCGCGCGTGGGTTGATGGTGAGCGCGGTTGCGTTGGCGGCGGCTTGCGAATCCGTCACCGCGTAGTTTTGCGAAGCGGAAAGGCCCGATCCGGTGATGCCATAGCTGCCGACGCCGGTAAGGCTGGTGGCGGTCGTGGTCCAGCGCGCCGTACCGCTGACGGAATCGCCGTTGACAAGGCCCGCGACACTGGTCGTGCCGGTAAGCGGCGCGTTGCTGTCGGCCAGTTCGCCATACGTGCGGCTGGACGCAGCGGCGGCATACGTCACCGTCAGCGCGCGTGGGTTGATGGTGAGGTTCGCGCCGGTGAACGAACTGACCGTGTAATTGTTCGACGCCGCAAGCGTGCCGCGTGTAATTCCATAAGTGCCAATGCCGGTCGTCGTGGTGGCGGTTGTCGCCAGCGCGCCGGTCAGGCTTTCGCCATTCGCCATCCCGCTGCCGCCGATGGTGTAAGTCAGCGCGTTGGCATCGCCATAAGCGCGGCTGACGGCATCGGCAGTAATAGTGATCGGACGGCGGGTGATGGTAAGCGTGCCGGACTGGCCGGGGCGATAATAAAGCACATTATAATTATCCGATGCAGTCAGGCCGCTGAGCGTTATGCCATAACTTCCGATATTGGAGGTCTGCGTGGCGGTGGTCGACCAGACCGGAGTTCCGCTCAGCTGGTCGCCATTGACCATATAGTAGACAGTGTAGGTCCCCGTCAGCGCGGGGTTGGCGTCGCCATACAGGCGACTGGTACTGGAGCCATTGTACACAATGACCAGATTACGCTTGGTGACGGTCAAGGTGCCGGGCTCGAAGGTGAGGCTATAGTTGGGCGATGCGGTCAGCGTACCTTGGGTAATCGCGTATGTACCGGTTCGGGTGGTACCGTCGGCAACCGAGGCGAGATCGCCGGTCAGCGGGTCGCTGTCAACGATGGCATTGTCACCGACCGCGCTATAGGTGAACTGGTTAGTGTCGCCATAGGCACGGGTGGTGTCATCCGCGCGGATGGTGATCGGGCGCGGCGTGATCGTCAGCGCGGTGGCGTTGCCGGGTGCCTGAACTTCGTTAACCGTGTAATTGGCACTGGCAGAAAGGCCGCCACCGGTGACCGCATAGTGGCCGATGCCAGTCGTTTCATCGGCGGCGCTGTTCCATTGCGCGGTGCCCGTAATCTGGTCGGTGCCGACCAGGCCGGCGACGCTGGTGGTGCCGGAAAGCGCGTTGGAATTGCCGAAAATGCGTGAAACCAGATCAGCGGTATAGGTGACGGTTAACAGCTTGGGATCGATGATAACGGTGCCGGTGGTGCCGCCGACGATCAGGTCATATCCCTGCTGATTGGAATAGAGGCCGCCCTCGTAGGACACGGTATAGGTGTTCGCATCGGTACAGTTGCCGCTGCAGCCCATGACCGTGTTGCCGAAAATCTTCGACGCATCAGCGGTCGCACCGCTGGCGAGCGTGGCGGTGGTGCCGCCGATCTGGGCATAGCCGTTATAAGTGAACTCGGCATTGGCAGCGGATACCGTTGCGGTGGTGAGAAACGCCTTGAGCAATGGCGCGGTCTGACCGCCATAAATGCGCCAGGTGGCGGCCTGCCCGCCGATGCTGTCCATCGACCAGCCGGTAAAGCTGGACATCTGCTTCATCTGCGCCGCAGTCAGCCCGGTGCCGCCCGCGCTGGTGCTTTGGCCAGAGGTGTCGGTGTTCCAATAGCTTTTGGTAACGGAGTTGATGTTGTCGCTGAGCCCGACCAGGCCGCCGCCGTTGGATCCCCTGGCAATAACGTAGCCGGTGGCATAGCTTTGATCGATGACGGAACCATTATTGAAACCAGCCAATCCACCGACCCGCAGTTGGCCGGTGGCGTTGCCCGTGGCATAACTTTCGGTGATTGAACTGAAGTAAGTGTTTGCTCCAACCAACCCGCCAACATAATATTGCCCATAAACAGTACCGCTGGCATAGCTCAGCTCGATGGTACCCAGCTCGTTAAGACCGACGAGGCCGCCGCTGTACAACCTATTTGACTTGTAGGGGTCAGCCGCGTTGACCTGGCCAGTGGCGTAGCTTTGGCTGATCGTGCTGCTATTATATCCGGCCAGTCCGCCGACGTAGTTATTACCATTGACGCTTGCCGAAGAATGTATTGCAGTAATCATCCCCAGATTATAACCGACTAGCGCACCGACATAGGAATTGCCCGATATAGCGGCATTTGTCAGATTCACGCCCTTCACGTTGCCCTGGTCGATTTTCCCGAACAGCCCGACATTGTTTTGATTCGGCCGATTGATGGTCAATCCATCAATTGTGTAGCCCAGACCATTGAACGTTCCAGAAAAGCCATTGGAACCGCCAATCGGCGTGAACCCAGCCCCGCCGTTCCAGTTGGCGGTAGACGACGCATCGATGTTGCCGCCAAGGATATAGCTGCCGTCGAGTGTATTTTTGATCGCCTGCACTTGCTGAATGTTGGTCAGCACCGAGTACACGGTGGGAGTGGCGGACGTGTCTGTGCCAACGATTGCCCCACCGCCGATGGGCGCCCAGCCAAAGCCCTGCAGATAGGGTGTGGTCTGATTGCTGGCGTTGCCCCAGACGGACGAATCGAACGTGCCAGGCAGCCCCGCAGTAAGCTGGGCGGTGGTCAGGCCGCCATTGGTATAAGTGTTGGCAATGCCGGTGGTGGTGGTGTTCCAGTACGAATTCGAGATATTGCCATTAAGTCCGCTCAGCCCGCCGCGAAAGCTGGCACCAGTGTTCGGATCGATCCCGCCGGTAACCGCACCGCTGGCATAGGCATAGCTGATGGTGCCACCATAGCTGCCACCGACCAGACCACCGATATAATATGTGCCGTTGACCGCCCCGGTGGCGTAAACATTGGTCAGCGAACCGTCGAGCTGCAACCCGACCAGTCCCCCAACGTAATTGGCATTCGAAGACTGGACATTGCCAGTGGCGAAAGAATTGCTGATCGCACCGAAAGAGTTGCCGACAATGCCACCTGCACTGTCGTAGTTGGCGGTAATAGCACCGGTGGAATATGAAAAGGTGATGGTGCCACCATTGTCCAACTGACCCACCAGGCCGCCCACGCGGGTGTCGCCGTTGACGGTTACGGTGGAATAGACGTTGCTGATGGTGCCGCCTGACTCACCCGCCAAAGCGCCGGTCTGATAACCGCCCGTTATGCTGCCGCCGACAAGACCCAGGTTGCGCACCACGCCACCGGCATCGATCTGGCTGAACAGGCCGACGGTCGAGGCAGGATACGACTCCGGGGTTGTTGGTGCCATCGAGAGATTGCGGATGGTGTGACCGAGCCCGTCGAAATGGCCCGTGTAACCGCCGACACCAAGCCCGATCGGGGCAAAGCCGGTGCCGCCATTCCAGGTCGATGCGGCCGAGGCATCGATATCGGCACCGAGCACAAAGTTGCCCGAAAGGTAGCCGCTGATCCCTTGCAGATCAGTACCGGTGGCCGAACCTTCGCCTCCCAGATCGGTGATGACTTGCCACGTGACGGGCGTGGCATCACTGCCCAGCGCCGTCGTGAAGTTTTGCCCGGCGGGGAGCGTGATCGACGCGCCGTTGCCAAGCGTGTAGGCGGCAGTGTTGCCTGCCGCGACCGCGCCCTGGCCATAAGCGAGCGACAGGCTGCCGCTGGAACCGGCGTTGATATTGGCGTTGATCGCGATATTGCGCCACGCGCTCAGCGTGAGTGTTGCGGCAGCATTCCAGCTGATCGGGCTGTTGATGATGATATCGCCCGAACCGCTGGCATTGCTGGTACCGGGGCCACTCGCGCTGCTGTCGGTGGTGGTCAGCGTGACCCCGGTTCCGGCACTGAGCGACGTGCTGATCGTCGCGGCCGCGGTGCCATCGACGGTCAGGTCATAGGGATCGAGCAGCCACTGTCCGCCGTTCGCCTTAATCGTGGCGGTGCCGATATCGAGCGTGTGCCCCGAGGTTTCAACGAAGCCCGCCGTGCCATTGGCCCCTTGCGCGGTGATCGTGCCCGCGACTTTGGTTGTGCCGCCCTCGCTCACCAGCCAGACTTTGCCTTGGCCCGCTTTGACCCCGGTGGCGTCGATCACCCCGGCGACATTGCCCGCGAGCGCATAGACATTGCCTGCTTGCGCGCGCAGTTCGGCGCTGGCGGCAGCAATCGTACCGCCATTGGCCGCGCTCGTCGTGGCATCGCCCTAAAGCACGCTGAACAGCCCGCCGCTGTCATTCGCCGTGTCGCGCAGCAACACGCTGGCACCCGCGATCAGCCCCGCCGTGCCGTTTGCCGCGCTGATCGCGCCTTGGTTGATGACCGTCGCGCCAATCAGCGCGACATTGCCGCCGAGCGAACCGATTTTGCCAAGATTGATGACGCTGGCGCGTGACGGGCCGGCAAAATTCAGCGCGCCGCCCTTCATGAAATCGCCAGTGGCCACATCGAGCGTCGAGGCCACGAACGTGCCGCCGGTGTTCACCACCCCCGACTTGCCGATGACCACACCGTTGGCATTCATCAGATAGAGCGAGCCGGTCGCAATCAGGCTGCCATCGATCTGCGAAATGCCGGTGCCGGTCACGCGGTTGAGCGTTGCACCATGGCCATTGTCGAACGCGACGCTCGCCCCGCTGCCGACCGAAAAGCCTGTCCAGTCAATCACCGCGCGATCACTCGACTGCGTGATCGTCAGTGCATTACCGCTGCCAGCGATGGCAGCGTTGCCCGCCACGACGCTGCCCCCGGTGGGAACCGCCTGGCCAAATGCCGCAACGGGTGAGAGCCCCGCCAGCATCGTGGCACCCAGCAGCAAGCGGTTGAACCCGCGATGAGACCGGCGCAGCGAAGGCAGACGAGTGCTGGCGAGAGCAGGCGAAGTCATGAACGAACCCCTTTTACCGCAAATTTTTACCGCAGATTTTTTACCGCAGATGTACCCCGCCAGGCCTGACCCGGTGGCGCGACAGGCCGCATCGCCCCAGACTGTCCCTGAAACGGGATGCTGTGACGTTTGATCCCTGATCTGGCTGGCTGATCCGATGCTTCAATCCTGACCGTCGATTGCACGCAAACACCTGCGTCGCCGCCCAACGCGTTGGCGCTACGGGAAGTATATTGACAATCATTCTCAACAAACTGCCCCGGATGATGCAACACCTAGCCACGCGATGCACACAAACGGCGTGAACCCAAGCTGATCCCACTGAAGTATCTGTTGTCCACCCAACGAATCAGCCAACTAACGATTCCGACTGTCACCTTCTTCCCTGCCCGATAGTGAATCCGTGCCCGGCTTGTAAAGGGGGCGCAGGTTGTATGCGCGTAAAGATGTCGCAGCAGATCGGCACACGGCAGTCGCGCCCATCGCGGGCCAACAAATACTGTGGGTCTGGGACGGACGGAACGCTTGCGTCCGTGTCTATGCAAGGTCCTTGAGCGGGATATGGGTATCGATCAGCCGATTCGGAGCGATAATGGATCCATTTTCGATCAATTTCTTGCCCTGTACATAGTCCTTCACCGCGTTGACGCAGTCGAGCGCGATCACCCGCCCCTGTTTGAGATAAATCACTGAAAATGCGCGCGTGGCCGGATCGCCACGCGTGACGGTGGCGTCGTGGCCGATCGACAGGCCGACGGTCTGGAGCCGCAAGTCATACTGGTTTGACCAGAACCACGGCACCGCCTTGTACGGCACCGGATTGCCGGTGATCGCGCGCGCGGCGGTGGTCGCCTGATCGTTGGCGTTCTGTACCGATTCGAGCCGGATCAGCGCGCCATCGGCAAAAGCATTGGCGTGCGCGGCGCAATCACCGATGGCGTAGATATCGGGCAGGCTGGTGCGGCACAGATCATCGACTTCGACCCCGTTGCCGCCGCTGGCCCCGGCCGCGATCAGCGGCGCGGTGGCGGGGATGATGCCGATGCCGACGATCACCAGATCGGCGGGCAGCACATCGCCGCTCGCCAGCCGCACGCCGGTTACTTGACCGTGCGCGCCTTCGATGGCGGCGACGGCAACATCGGTGCGCAGATCGACGCCGTGGGCGCGGTGTTCGGCTTCATAGAAGGTTGACAAGGCCTCGCCCGCCACGCGCGCCAGCACGCGCGGCAGCGCTTCGAGCAGGGTGACCGCGACGCCGAATTTGGTCAGCACCGCCGCCGCCTCAAGCCCGATATAGCCGCCGCCGATCACGACCGCGCGCCGCGCGCCCGCATCAAGCTCGGCCATCAGCCGGTCGGCATCGGCGCGCGTGCGCACCGCGTGCACTCCGGCCAGATCGTGCCCCGGCAGCGTCAGGCGGCGCGCGTCGCCGCCCGTGGCCCAGATTAGCGTGCCATAGCCATGCGTGGCACCATCATCGGTGGTTACCGTGTGCGCCGCCGGATCGACCGCCACCACTTCGCGGTTCAGCGCAAACGTGATCGCCTTGTCGGCCCAGAACGCGGCGGGGCGGATGGTGATCCGCTCAAAACTTTTGTCGCGCGCCAGATATTCCTTGGACAAAGGCGGGCGTTCATACGGCAGGTCCGGCTCGCGCCCGATCACCGTGATGGTCCCGGCAAAGCCATTCTGGCGCAAGGCAATCGCCGCTTGCGCGCCGCCATGCCCTGCACCCACGATTATCACATCCGCCATTGCCAGCCTCGCCTTAGGGTTTTTCAAGCCGTCCGATTTGGCCAAAACCGCTGGCGCGTCAACCGATCGCGGTCAGATTACCGCATCATGCAAACAAGCGGGCACCGGTTTTTTGCAACAAACGATGCGAAAACAACCACTCAGCGACCCTGATGCGATTTGTTCTGATCGCATCAGGGTCGCGCTAGGGCACGGGCGATTGTGTCGTGCAAGTCTTGCGCCGCCTGTTCGAGCAGCGCCGCGTCAGCGACAGCCGCCGCGCCGGTCGCGCCCGTCGCGTCGCGTGCCACGGCAAGGAACCCGGCGGCAACAGTGGCAAGCGTGCACCCGGCGGTCTGCGCCAGTGCGAACGGGTGCACCGGGCCCAGCCGGTTGACGATCTGGTTGGCAAGGCGCGTGGCAAGGATTTCGCGGCGCAGCCGGTGCGCGCGGATATCTTGCGCGAAAGGCGCGTGCATCGCGGCGGGAAACGTCGCGAACAGGTCGCTTTCGAGTGTGGGATCATCGACCACCGCGCTCGCTTCGAGCGCGCGTTGCAGTGCCAGCTTGGCGGTGGCGATCAGCACCGCGAGTTCGGGCCGGGTAAAGCCCTGGCCCGCAGCGGCGCGGCGCGCATAATCTGGCGCGCTGGCCAGCCCTTCGGTCGCGCGGTCTAGCTCACCCATGGCTTCGAGCGTGTCGATCAGCCGCACGAATGCGGGCACTGCGCCCGCGCCGCCGCGTTCGGCGACTGACAGTGCGAGCACTTGCGCGCGGTTGTCGGCCAGCACCAGATCGGCGACCGCGTCGGTCATCGCCGCCAGCACGCGCACGCGGCCCGGTTCATCCAGCCGCGCGTCATGCTGCGCGGTGGCGAGCGCGATCTTGATATTGACTTCGTGGTCCGAACAATCGACCCCGGCGGAATTGTCGATGAAATCGGTGTTGACCCGCCCGCCGCGCAAAGCAAACGCGATACGCGCGGCCTGAGTCATGCCCAGATTGGCCCCTTCGCCGACGACGCGCGCGCGCAAGGCATCGGCGCTGATCCGCACCGCATCGTTGGCGTGATCGCCCACCGTGGCATCGCTTTCATCCGCCGCGCGGACATATGTGCCGATCCCGCCGAACCACAGCAGATCGACCGGCGCGCTGAGAATCGCCGCGATCAGCGTATCGGGGTCGATTTCCGCCTGATCGATCCCGAGCATGGTGCGGGCTTCGGCGCTGAGCGGAATCGCTTTCTGGCTGCGCGGCCAAACCCCGCCGCCGGGCGCGATCAGCGCGCGGTCATAATCATCCCAGCTTGACCGGGGCAGCGCAAACAGCCGCGCGCGTTCGGCCCATGCCGCCGCCGGATCGGGGCTGGGGTCGATAAACACATGGCGGTGGTCGAACGCGGCCACCAGCCGGATCGACCGGCTGAGCATCATGCCATTGCCGAACACGTCGCCCGACATGTCACCCACGCCGACCACGCGCAGCGGATCGGCATCGACATCCTGCCCCAATTCGCGGAAATGGTGCTGCACCGAAATCCACGCGCCGCGCGCGGTAATCGCCATCGCTTTGTGGTCATAGCCGTTTGACCCGCCGCTGGCGAATGCATCGCCCAGCCAGAACCCCTGTTCGAGCGCGATGGCATTGGCGACATCGGAAAATGTCGCGGTGCCTTTGTCGGCAGCGACGACGAAATAGGGATCATCGCCATCGCGCACCACCACGCCCGCCGGATGCGCGATCTGCCCGCCCAGCCAGTTGTCGGTTACCGACAGCAGCGCGCGGATGAAAATCTGATAGCACGCGCGCCCTTCGGTGGCCCAGCCGTCGCGGTCTTGCGCGGGATCGGGCAGGTGTTTGGGATAGAACCCACCTCTGGCCCCGGTCGGCACGATCACAGCGTTTTTCACGCGTTGCGCCTTCATCAGCCCAAGCACTTCGGTGCGGAAATCATCGCGCCGGTCTGACCAGCGCAAGCCGCCGCGCGCAATCGGCCCCGCGCGCAGATGAATGCCTTCGACCCGCGCGGCATAGACGAAAATCTCGCGCCACGGCACCGGGCGCGGCAAGCCGGGGACAGCGGCGGAATCGAACTTGTAGGCCTGCGCCTCCATTCCCGCCGGGGCGAAGACATTGGTGCGCACAATCGCCGCGATGCAGGCGTGAAACGCGCGCAGCAGCCGGTCGGCGCTGATCGCTGCAACGTTCGCCAGCCCGGCGCGGATCGCGGATTGCGCGGCCGAGTCAGCCGCCGCGCGATCCCCGGCAAAGCCGGGATCATGCCGCGCGACGAACAAGGCGATCAAACCATGGGTGACATCGGGCGCGCGGCGCAAGGTCGCGACGGCCGTCGCCGGATCGACGCTCAGCCCGGTCTGGCGCAAATAGCGGTACCATGCGCGCAACCATGCAACCGCGCGCGGGGCCAACGCCAGACCGGTGACCAGCCGGTTAAACCCGTCATCTTCGGCCTGATCATTCAACACATCGGCGATGGCAGCTTCGATTTCGCCCCGGCGCGCCACGAGCGTGGCACTCGGGGCATCGGCGGGCGGCGCGATCAGGAAATCGTGGATGAACCCCTGCCGCCCGGCGATCAGCGCGGTGGGCACCTCCTGCAACACGGTAAAGCCAAAGTGTTCGAGCACGGGCACGGCATCGGACAAGACAATGGCCTGATCGCGCTGATAGAGCTTCAGCCGCAGATCGGGCGCGCCAGCAATCGGGTGCAGCCGCACCGCGCGGCGCGGGAACCCGTTGGCGGGCAGCGAGCGCAAAGCGCGAATATCCTGCGCCGCTTCGGCAGGGCCATAGCTGTGGCGATAGCCGAGCGGAAAACCATCGGCATAACGCGCGGCAATCGCGGCGGCGCGCGCCGGGTCTTCGCTGCGCGCCAGTTCGGCCTCAACCGCTGCTTCCCAGCCGCGCACCATGACTTGCAACGCGTGGTCGAGCGCGGCGGCGTCGGGCTGGCGGGTGGAATCGGCCATGTCCAGCACGAACCGGGTCAGCGCGAGCGCATGGCTATCGACTTGCAGGCTCCAGTCGATCACGCGCGCGGCGGTGGCGTGTTCCAGCATTGCTTGGACACGCTGGCGCAATTCGGTCGATTGGCTGTCGCGCGGCAGCCAGACAAAGGCGTGGATATGCCGTCCGAGCGCGCCATTCACCAGTTCGAGCCGGGGGCGCGGCCGGTCAAGCAGGCTCATCATCGTGGTGGCAACGCGTTCGAGATCGACTTCGGCAAAGCTGATTAGCACGTCGTGCGGCAGCACAGTCAGCGCGTGGATCAGCGCTTTGCCGGCATGGCCTTGCGGCGAAATCCCCAGCCGGGCCATCAGCGCGTCAAGCTGGCTGCGCAGCAGCGGCACCCGGTCGGGCGCGGCGGACAGCGCGGCGCTGGTCCAGACCCCGACATGGATCGACAGCGCCACGATCTGCCTGCGTTCGGCCTGCGGCACGATGAACACGTCGGGCGGGACAAACCGGTGCACCCGCGCGCTGCGGTTGGCCTTGAGCACCAGCGGCGCGCGCGCGGGGGCACCGCCTGCGGCAGGGTGATCGAACCACGCAAATGCGCGCGCGATTTCGTCATCATCGAGCAAAGCGGCGGGATCGACGCGGCAGATCCCGAGCAAGTCATCGCGCCGCCCGTCGCGGTGGTGCCGCACATGGCCCAATTGCGTCACCATGCCATCGGCCAGCCAGCGCATCAGCGCCGCCGCTTCGGCATCGGGCAGCGTGCGCGCATCGGCCTGCATCGCCGCCTGCATGTGCGGCCAATCGGCGACCGCGGCGTGGACATCGCGCAATGTCGTGTGGATCGCTTCGACAAGCGCGCGCCGCGCGCGGGCGTCGATGCGCGCGGTTTCGAGATAGATCAGCGACTCGCGCAATTCGCCGATGGCTTCGCCCGCGGGCAGGCCAGTCAGCCGGCCATCGGGATCGCGCCGCACCGCCAGCACCGGATGGAGCAACCGGTCGATGGCAAGCCCGTGGTGCGCCAGCGTGGCGCAGACCGAATCGACCAGAAACGGCATGTCATCATTGATGACCGCAAGGCGCAAATAGCGCGCCGTGCTGCCGGTTCCGGCCACGCTTTCCATCGCCAGTGCAGGCTCTGCCCCTTTGCGCCGCGCCGCCGCGCGCAAGGCAAACCGCGCCGCTTCGGCCAGCCGCTCGGCATCGAAATCGGCGGCCTCTGACGGCAGCAGCGAATCGGCAAAGCGTGCGGCAAGTGTCGCTTCAAACGCCCCGCCCGCTGCGGATGGCGACAGGGCGTTTCCGGGCTGCGTGGCCATACAAATCCTTCCCAAGCGGTCTGCGCCGCGAAATTGCAGCCTATCGTGCCCGCATTAAGCTTTGATTGCACGAAGGACGCAGGGGCTTTGCCTATGCAGCGACCTGTTCACGCACGGCTGCCATCGTCAGGTGAAGGCTGCGGCGGCGCATTGCCGGATCGAAAGTCGCCCCGGCCACGATCAGCTCGTCAGCGCCGGTCCGCCGGGCAAACGCGGCGATGCGGTCGGCCACCGTGCGCGGCGCGCCAATCGCCGAAGCCTGACGCATGTGATCGAGCATCGCACGCGCGCTTGCGGGCAGACTGTCACGATAGCCGGGAATCGGCGGCGGCAGTTTCCCAGGGGTGCCGCTGCGCAGCCGCACGAACGACTGATCCATCGAACTCGCCAGCAGCACGGCTTCGTCATCGCTGTCAGCGGCGACCACATTGATCGCCGCCATCACATAAGGCGCGGCAAGCGTGGCCGATGGCTGAAACTTTTCGCGATAGAGCGCCAGCGCCGCATCAAGCTGATCGGGCGCAAAGTGCGAGGCAAAGGCATAAGGCAGCCCCAGCAGCGCCGCCAATTGCGCCCCAAACAGGCTCGATCCCAAAATCCACACCGCGGGCACCGCGCCAAGCGCCGCCGTCGCTTGCAGCGCAAGGCGCGGATCACCGGCAAATTGCGCCTGCAATTCGACGACATCATGCGGAAAATCTTCGGCGGCGCGGTGCACATCTTTGCGCAAGGCTTGACCGATCCGCTGATCGGCACCCGGCGCGCGGCCGAGCGCGAGATCGATCCGCCCGGGAAACAGCGCATCGAGCGTGCCGAACTGTTCGGCAATCACCAGCGGATTGTGGTTGGGCAGCATGATCCCGCCCGATCCGATGCGGATATGCGCCGTGGCATGGCCGATATGCGCCAGCACCACAGCGGTTGCGCCCCCGGCAATCCCCGCCATGCCGTGGTGTTCGGCCACCCAATAGCGGTGATAGCCCGCCGCTTCGGCGGCTTGCGCCAGCATGGCCGCATCGGCGAGCGCACCGGCGACGCCGCCGCCTTCGACCACCGGGATCAGATCGAGCACCGACAGTTTCATCATGGACCTTTCAGCGGCCAGCGGGTGGCGCAGGCGGTTCGGGCGCGGGCGGGCCAAGCTGCGCCAGATAGCCGCGCGCGGCATCGGCTTCGGCCCCGGCGGGGGTCAGCGCCAGCACCGAATTCCACGATTTGCGCGCGGCGGCCGGGTGGCCCGCCAGCATCGCGATCACCCCGGCTTCAAGCGCGATGGCGGGGTCGCGCGGATCATGCGCGGCGGCGCTGAGGATATAGCCTTGCGCCGCCGCCAGATCGTGCATTCGCCGCGCCAGCGTTGCCGACAGCAGCCAGATCGTGGCATCGCCCGGTGCCAGCGCGCGCGCTTGCGCCAAAGCGCTGGCGGCATCATCATTGCGCCCGAGCGCGACGAGCGCCCGCGCGCGATCCGCCAGCAGCGCGCCGCGCGCCGCCGCATCGCCATCATCTTTGCCCGCCAGCGCACGGTCAAACCAGCCGAGCGCATGGCCCGCTTCGCCCGCCGCGAGCGCGGCATTGCCCGCCATCGCCAGCAGCGGCCCCGCCGCCGCGCCGGGCGCTGCCTCCGCCGCCGCAGCAAATGCGGCTTCGGCCCCGGCATAATCGGCATTATCGGACGAGATCAGCCCCAGACACTGGTTGGACGCGGCGTGTTCCTCAGGCGTGGTGGCGCGCGCCAGCCAATCGCGCGCGAAGCCTGCGCCTTCCTCGGGATCGGCGCGCCCGTGCGCCAGACACGCGGAGAGCGCATCGGTTGCGGGTGGCGGTGGATCGCTGCGCGGGGCCGGGCGTTGGGCAGTAATCAGCGGCATGGGGCTGGGTTGATAGGGATGCAGATCGGTGCCGACTTGCATCATCAGCGCCAACGGTAATAGCACGCTCATGACCGGTCATCTCCGCATAGCTGCGCCAAAATTGCCAGCAACAGCGCCACATCGCATGACCGCGACAGGCGATGATCGCCCTGTTTGACCAAATGGATGTGCACATCGGCTGAACGCAAACATTCGGCCAGCCGCAGCGCAATCGCCCACGGCACATCACCATCGGCCTGCCCGTGGATCAGCCGCACCGGCCCGTCAAAGCCAATCGGCCCGCCAAGCAGCAGGCGGCTTTGCCCATCGGCCCAAAACGCGGGGTACGTCGGCGTGGGGTCCGGCCCGTAAGGATTGTCCTCCCACCCTGCCGCGCCCGATGCCAGCGCGGCTTTGGCAGCCGCATCATAGCCCCAGTCGGTAAAATCGGGCGCGGCGGCGATCCCCACCAGCGCCGCCACGCGCGCGCCCAGCGTGGCGGCCAGCAGCAGCATCAGCCACCCGCCCATGCTCGATCCGATCAGCACCATCGGCCCGATCCGGCAATGATCGATCAGCGCCAGCGCATCATCGCGCCAGCCCGCCAGCGTGGCTTGGGCAAAATCGCCCGTGCTGCCGCCACACCCGGCATAGTCGAACAGCAGGCTGCCCTGCCCGGTGCGCGCGGCAAACGCCGCCACCGCTTGCGCTTTGGCCCCGCGCATGTCCGACCGGTAACCGGGCAGAAACACCAGTGTTGGCCCGCTGCCCCGCTGATGGCGATAGGCCAGCCGTCGCCCGCCAGGCAGCGTCAAAAACGACGGGGGTGCGCAATCATCGGCGATCATCATGGCGCGCGTGGTAGCCGCACGCCCCGCCCGATGCAAACCGCCACCGATGGAATCCAGTTCCTCCCCCGCTGGGGGAGGTGGCAGCGCGTAGCGCTGACGGAGGGGGTGC
>CAINGT010000076.1 GCA_903848655.1 uncultured Sphingomonadales bacterium | reverse complement strand
CGGTTTTTACCTTCGGTGGCCTGCGGCTCGCAATAAATCACGCGAAAACAAAGACTCTATAGCGGAATGCGATTCAATCTAATCGCATTCCGCTATAGTGTCAGATCAGTATAAGTCTCTGCATCAGCAAGACCATGCCGAGTACCGCCGCCGCCAGTGATGCGGCGCGCGGCAGGCGTTCGGCGATGGAACCGCGGCCCGCCCGGCGCAAGGCCAGCACGATCAGTGCAAACGCGCCGATGAACAGCACCTGCCCCGCCTCAAGCCCCAGATTGAACCCGGCCAGCGTGGCGATCCGGCTGGTTCCAGTGACCGCCAGCGCGCTGATGGCCGAAGCAAAGCCAAAACCATGCAGCAGCCCGCAGCCAAACACGATGGCGATGCGCGGCCAGTAGCGCGTATGGTTTGGCGCATAGAGGTTAATCAGCGCCACAACCACAATGCTCAGCGCGATGCCCGGCTCGATCACGCGCGGGGATATCCGCACGATATCGAGCGCTGACAGCACCAGCGTGATGCTGTGCGCGAGCGTAAAGCTGGACACCACACCCAGCCATATGCGCCAGCCTGCCACCGCCGAAACAATCGTGAGCAGAAACAGCAAGTGATCGTATCCGGTCAGGATATGGATGATCCCCACGCGGATGAAATCGGCAAACAGCGCCAGCGGCCCGCGAAAGAACACGTGGCCGGGGGTTTGGGCATCGAGAATCGCGACTTCGGTGATTTTTGCCGCACCTTCGCCGTGGGTGGCGGTGATTGTCATCTGGCGTTCGTCAGCGCCGGTGCCGAACACATCTGCGATCAGTTCGGGATGTTCGGGCGCGGCGGGAAAATTGACGCGGTGGAGCACGACGACATAGTCGGTCGGATCGTTCGCGTCGGAATTGGGTGACAAGACCCAGGTCAGCACCGCAGTTCCGCGTTGGCCATTGTCCAAGACGTGCAGCCGCGCATCGAACTGGCTGGCCATTGCGCCGCGATGACGCGCGATTTCGACCGGCGAGACGCGCCCGTCGCCATCATCATCGATCCCCTTCAGCGCGGAAACCGGCACCGACACCACCAGAAACGCCGCTTTATCAACAACGTTCAGCGTCGCCGTCTGCCGGGGCAAGAGATGCGCCCACGCCACGCCCGGCACACCAAACAAAGCGAGCAAAAACAGCACATAAAGCCCCCTCCCCTTCAGGGGAGGGGGTTGGGGGTGGGGGCCATCGACTGGGTGGGGGCACGCGGCTTGGTAAGCGTGTGGGGCACGCCCCCACCCCCACCCCCGGCCCGCGTTCAGAGGCACGTGACTCTGAACGCCCTGAAGGGGAGGGGAGAAGGTAGTGGTCCCAATCACCCCTTCAGGCAGCGGCTGAAATAGGGGTAACTATCGGTTGCCATGTAATAATAAATCCCTGCCGGAAATTCGGGGGTCACGCCGAACCGGCCGTTGCAATCATCCAGATCGCCCGATCCGGCGGAATAAGTCCAGTCCGAGGTAAAGGCCCCCAGCGGCACCAGCGTTACCGAGGGACGCCCGGCATCGGCGACGGTATCTTTGACATAGCTGCCGGTGCAGACTTTCACCGCGCTCGCAGCATCGGTCGCGGTGCTGTAGCAATAGCGCGCATAGACCGGAAATCCGTCACCTGCCCAGCCGACCAGCACCATCTTGCGGTTGGTGTCCGACGCGCCGGCTTTGGTCAGCAAAGCTTCGGGAATACCGTGGTAATGGTACTGCCCGTTGGGCTGGACATGGGCATTGTTGGTGTCAGTGCCAAAGTTGAAGCTGGACTGGCCCAGTGCTTCGATATGCCATGTATCGGTGCCATTGGCGAGGTTGCAACTGGCGGTTGACGTCATTGTGGCGGGGCACGTGCCCGCCGTGCCGGGATCAAACTTTACCCCCGCCAGCGAATAGACATTTTTGCCGGTCGGGCCGCCGACTCCGGTGTTGGTACTGCCTTTGGCCGGGGTCAGCGTGGCGGAAAAGCTGATCGACTGCGCGGCAATCGTGTTGGGGTTGCCCGCGTTGGGAAAAGTGCCCACCGCATGGTCGGGCAGACCATTGGCGGTCAGCACGCGGTTGGTGCCGTTGCACGCCCATGACCAGACCGACGTCAGCGTGCCCGATGTGCTGTACGTGCCGGTATATGTGCCGTTAATCCCGCACAGCACGCTGGCGGTCGATGTGGTGCCACCGGCGCTGGCGCTGGGCGTGACCGCAACACTGCCCGATGCCGCGCTGGTGCCCACCGCATTCGTGGCGGTGACGGTGCACGCATAAGCCGTGCCATTGGTCAGCCCGGTGACCGCAATCGGGCTGGCGGTGCCGCTGCCAGTGCGTGTCGCGCTGCCCCCGGTGCACGTGGCGGTATAGCCAGTGATCGCCGACCCACCGGTGCTGGCGGGCGCGGTAAAGCCAATCGCAGCCGATGCATTGCCCGCCGTGGCCGTACCGATGGTCGGTGCACCCGGCGCGGTCACGGTGCCGGTCGTGGTGCCCGATCCGCTGTCGGAACTGCCGCCGCAGCCCGCCAGCGCCGCTATCAGCATTACGGTCAGCCATCGTGCCACAAATCCCGTCATCGCCCGATCCTCCGGTTGCGCCATTTACCCTTGCGGCACGCCCGCCTATCGCACTGCGCGGTTAACCCAAACCGCCTTGTTAGCGATCACAACCAGCCTTCGGCACGATACCATGTCGCGGTATCGTGTAGCCCGGCGTGGGTGTCGATCTGCGCGGTCCAGCGGTCGCGCGGGGGGTGCAACGCGGGATCGGCGGTCCAGTCGGGGTGGCACATATAGCCGACACGGTCGAGCGTCAGCTTGGCCCGGTCCTTGCGCCACGCGCGGTCGGCGCGCGCTGCCCATTCGAGCACGCGGCGCGGCAGCGCGGGCGCAAACGGGCGTTTGCCCAAGGCATCGCCGATGGCGTGCGCCATCGCGCGATGGCTCCACCCGCCCGCGCGGCCATCGTCGGGTTCAAATGTCAGCCCGGTAACATCTTCGCCGCCGGGGATCAGCGCCAGCAACAGCGCGGCCAGATCATCGACATGGATCATCGAAATATACCCCGCCGGGGGTAGCGGGACAATGCCGCGCCGCGCCAGCCGGAACAGTTCCAGATTGTCGGTATCGCGCGGGCCATAGACCGACGGCGGGCGCACAATGGTCCAATCGAGGCTCGATGCCGCCACGATCCGTTCACCCCGCCGCTTGCTCGCGCCATAGAGCGACAAGTGCGGCTCGCGCGCGGCCAGCGACGAAACATGGATAAACCGGGTAACCCCGGCGGCGAGCGCGGCATTGACCGCGTGCAGCGTGCCGCGCACATTGCCCGCCGCAAACCCTTCCGCATCGGGGCTGTTAACCACCCCGGCAATGTGGATCACCACACTGGCGCGCGCCATCAGGCGGCGTAACGCGCGGTCATCATCCAGATCGCCCTGCACCCATTCGACCCCGGCGCGCGGGCTTTGCTGACGCCGGGTCAGCGCACGCGCATCGAGCCGCGCCGCCACCACCGCATCGAGCAGCGCCGATCCGACAAACCCGGTCGCGCCGGTAATCGCCACCAATTGTGATGCGCGCGCCGCGCCGGTCATACCAGCACCAATTGATCGCGATGGATCAGCGCCGAACGCGGGGCATAGCCCAGAATATCGGCATGATCGCGGCTGTGGCGGCCCGCCAACGCGGCACATTCGGCCGCATCGTATTCGGATAGGCCGCGCGCCAGCGTATCGCCGCCGGGGCCGATCACCGCAATCGCATCACCGCGCGCGAACTGCCCTTCGACTCGCGCGACCCCGGCGGCGAGCAAGCTCGCGCCTTGCAACAGCGCGGCGGCGGCCCCGGCATCGATGTGGAGCGCGCCGCGCAAACGCAAAGTGCCCCCCAACCACGCCTTGCGCGCGCCTTTGTGCGGGCGCGGCAGAAACAGCGTTCCTGCGCCAGCGCCCAGCGCCGCCGCGATCGGCGCATCGCTGCGGCCGTCGATAATCCCCAGCGCCATGCCCGCGAGCGCGGCAATCTCTGCCGCCTGCACTTTCGATGCCATGCCGCCCGAACCCAGCCCCGACGCCGATGCGCCGGTGGCCATCGCGCGAATATCGGGAGTGACCCGCCGCACCACCGGCACGCGCACGGCCCCGGCTATGCGCGGATCGCGGTCGTATAACCCGTCAATATCAGACAGCAGCAAGACCGCGCTCGCGCCCGCTGCCTGCCCGACCCGCGCGGCCAGCCGGTCATTGTCGCCAAAGCGGATTTCCTCGGTCGCGACCGTATCGTTTTCGTTGATAACCGGCACCGCGCCGCGATCGAGCAGCGTACCGAGCGTGGCGGTGACATTGAGCCAGCGCCGCCGCTCTTCCAGATCATCGAGCGTCAGCAGCACTTGCGCGGCGGTCAGGCCATGATCGGCAAACAGCTCTGCCCACAGTCCGGCGAGCGCGATCTGCCCGACTGCGGCGGCGGCTTGTGCGTCGGCCAGACTGCCGCGCCCGCCGCGCGCCAGCCCCAGCCGCCGCGCGCCGAGCGCTATCGCGCCCGAAGACACCACGATCACCGCTTGCCCGCGCGCGCGCGCCCCCGCCAGTTCGGCCACCAGCGCGCGCAACCACGCGCGGCGCGGTTCGCCATCGCCGCCCACGAGCAGCGCCGATCCGACTTTGACCACCAGCCGGGGGGTCAGCGCGGGATCGGCCAGATCGGCCAGCCGCGCAATCGTCATGCCCGCGCCATCACATCGGTGACCATGGCAGGCGCGCGGCATCGTCTTCGATTTCACCCGCCGGGCGTTCGGTGGCGGTCGCAGCGGGCAAATGGTCGAGCGCGGCATCGAGCAGCGCGTCCATCCCCGCGCCCGTCGCGCCCGACACGGGGAATACCCGATCCGCCCCGGCGGCGATCAATTCGGCGCTGAACGCGCGCACCAGTTCGGCATCGACCAGATCGATCTTGTTGAGCACGATCAGGCGCGGTTTGTCGGCAAGCCCGGCACCATAGAGCGCCAGTTCGTCCGCCACCACGTGCATCGCCTGCGCCGGATCGGTGCCATGAATATCGATCAGGTGGAGCAGCACGCGGCAGCGTTCGATATGGCCGAGAAAGCGATCCCCGATCCCCGCGCCTTGCGCCGCGCCCGCGATCAGGCCGGGAATATCGGCCAGCACGAATTCGCGGTTGCGGTGGCGCACCACGCCCAATTGCGGGCGCGTGGTGGTAAAGGCATAAGCGCCAACTTTGGCCCCGGCATTGCTGATCTGGTTGATAAATGTCGATTTGCCCGCATTCGGCAGCCCGACCAGCCCGACATCGGCGAGCAATTTCAGCCGCAGCCACACCCACAGCTCTTCGCCCGGCCAGCCCGGCCCCGACTGGCGCGGCGCACGGTTGGTCGATGATTTGAACGTGGCATTGCCGCGTCCGCCATCGCCGCCGCGCAACAGTACGACCCGCGCGCCCGGCTCGGTCAGATCGAGCAGCACGGTTTCGCGATCATCATCGAGCACTTGCGTGCCGACCGGCACCTGGATCACCAGATCGTCGCCGCCCGCGCCAAACCGGTTTTTGCCCGCGCCGCCTTTGCCGCGCTGCGCCTTGAAATGCTGGGTATAGCGAAAATCGATCAGAGTGTTCAGCCCGGCCACCGCCTCAAACACGATATCGCCGCCTTTGCCGCCGCTGCCGCCGTCAGGCCCGCCATATTCGACATATTTTTCGCGGCGAAAGCTGACAGCACCGGGCCCGCCCGCGCCCGAACGGATAAAAATCTTGGCCTGATCGAGAAAATGCATCGTCGCTATCCGCCAATCCGGCACAAAGAAGAAAGTGTTGCGCGTATGGGCCAGACGCAGACCGAACCTCTGGTGGAGCCGAGGGGGATCGAACCCCTGACCTCGTCATTGCGAACGACGCGCTCTCCCAGCTGAGCTACGGCCCCGTTCCAGTGTCCGGCCGACCGGGGTGCAAAGCGCCTCGGTCAAGAGGCGCGCCCTTAGCGCACCCATCGCCCGCTTGCCAACAAAAATCCGATGGTTCCAGTCACGGTAACGGCTCAAGGCGCACGTGACTGATCCGGCCATAGCGCGCATCCCAGTCGGCCAGCGCCAAGCGATACTGGTCATACCGGTCATAGAACTGGTCAAACACTGCCTCGATGGCCGGCAGCATTGTCAGCGCAAACGCAGCAAGACCCGCAGAGGGCACCGTTTCGCCATCGCGCATGATCTGATCGATGACATCGCAAAACCGCGCCTGCGTCGGAGGCAAGGCGTAATGGTTATACAGCGCGGTCAGATAATCATCGCGCAAGGCTTCGCCGCCGCGCCCGTGGCGTTCGCGGAACTCGCGCTCCATTCCCGCGTAAACCCCAGTCAGCGCGCGCGCATGGGCGGCAAGAAACTGGCGATAGCGCGGCAGGATGGTCCCATTGCGCGGATCGCGGCAATTGAGCGCGGCCACGGTATAAGCCGAGCGCAAATTCCATACCGCCTGATTGGGGGTCAGCTTGCGGTTAACCGATTCGCGGGTGCCATCGGGCGTGACAGGCGGGGGCCGCAATTGGGGTGAAGCCCCGTCGGGCGGGGTGGGGCGCGGCGGGATCACGATCGCCACCGGCGGTGGCACGGGCGGTGCAGGTGGCAGCGGCGGGGGTGGCAAAGGCGCTTGGGCGCAAGCAGCCAGTGTCAGAACCAGAACCATCGAACTTGGCCGGGTAAACCAGTGCCATCGGGACAAAGCTGATCGGGCGTGATGCGCATGGCACATCACGCCCGGAGTTTCGCAGCTATGGTGCGACCGTTGAAAAATCAGCGACGGTCGCCGAACAGCCGCAGCAAGAACATGAACATGTTGATGAAGTCGAGGTACAGTTGCAACGCGCCCATGATGACCGCTTTGCCTGCGAACGCGGTGCCCGCAACTTCGCTGTACTGCTGCTTCAGCCGCTGGGTGTCATAAGCCGTCAGCCCGGCAAAAATCAGCACGCCCAGAACGCTGATCGCATAAGCCAACGGCCCTGATTGCAGGAACAGATTGACCAGCATCGCGATCAGCAGGCCAAACACGCCCATGATTAGGAACGTGCCAAGCCCCGACAGGCTTTTCGTGGTGGAATAGCCATAGAGGCTCAGCCCCGCGAAAGCGCCGGACGTGGCAAGAAACGTTACCGCAATCGATCCGCCGGTGTAGACGAAAAAGATTGACGACAGCGACAGCCCCATCGCCACGCTGAAAGCCCAGAACAGGCCTTGCAAGGCAGCGGTGGACAGCCGGTTGATGCCAAAGCTCATCACCATGACGAACGCCAGCGGAGCCAGCGCGATCAGCCAGCGCAGCGGGGTCATCATCACTGCTTCGGCCATGCCCGATGCGGCAAAGCCCATCGCCACGACGCCCGACAGCATGATGCCAGAGGCCATGTAGTTGTAGATTGAGAGCATGTGACGACGCAGCCCGGCATCGTTGACCGTGCCACGTCCCCAAGTGCCCGAAACGCCGACAGCGTTAAAGCCCGTTTGCGAGGGCCGGGGGTCGCTCCAGTTTGCCATTTGCTTCTAGTCTCCATAGACGGGCCAGCGATCTGGCCCATGTAGCGCAATATCGTCCCGGTTGGCCGCGCTTTCAAGCAAAACCGGATATATGCGTTCTGCCACGCCCAGCCTTGCGCAAGGCTGAACGGTCAAGCCGTGTGGTGTGCCGCCAGCGCGGTCATTGCGGCGCTGCGATCACGCGCGGCGCGCAGTGTATCGCGCATCAAATTGGCCAGCCGATCATCGGCATCAAGCACGTCTAGCCCGGCTTGCGTCACCCCGCCGGGGCTGGCGACGCGCCGCGCCAGCTCTGCCGGGGGGTGCGGTGATCGCGCCGCCAGCGCCGCCGCGCCTTCGACCATCGCCAGCGCGAGCCGGTCGGCCTGATCGCGCGGCAGGCCCAATGCCGCCGCGCCGCCCGCCAGCGCATCGATCACGCGATAGAGGAACCCCGGCCCCGATCCGGCCAGCGCGGTAACGAGATCCATCGCCGCTTCATCAGCCAGCCATTCGGCGCTGCCAAGCGGGGCCATCAGCGCATCGGTGGTCGCGCGCGCCGCACTGTCGCCATCGCCGAACAGCGCAATCGGCGATTTGCCCAGCGCGGCGGCCAGATTGGGCATCACGCGTACTATGGCACCCGCGGCCGGAAACATGGCGCGCAAAGTGGCAAGGTCCACCCCGGCAAGGATTGACAGCACCAGTGTATGCGCGTCGATCAGCGGTGCCACCGCCCTCGCCGCCACGGGCAGTGACTGCGGCTTGAACCCCAGCACGACAACATCGCCCGGCGCTTCGCCCATCGGTGCCTCAGCCAAGAGCCGCACCCCGTGGGGCGCATTGACCAGATAAGGGTCGATCACGGTAAAGCTTGCCGGATCAAGCCCGCCCGCCAGCCATCCGGCCAGCATCGCCCCGCCCATATTGCCGCAGCCGAACTGGATAATGCGTGAACTCACGCTTCGCCCGCTGCATCGACGAGCGCGCTGGCGAGCGCATCGGCAGGGCTTTTGTCGCCCCACAAGATGAATTGAAACGCGGGGTAGAACCGGTCGCATTCATCGACCGCCGCTTCAATCGCCGATTGCGCCTGGCCCAGGCTCAACAGGCCATCATCGCCCAGCATCAGCCCGTGGCGATAGAGCAGCACGCCACCGTTGGACCACATGTCGAAATGGCCGACCCACACTTGTTCGTTGATAAGCGCCATCACTTCCCAGATCGGCGGGCGCTTGTCATCGGGGACACGGATATCGGGCAGGCACAGCATTTGCAGCACGTGATCTTCTTCGCGCCAGATACAGCGAACTTGGTAATTGGCCCACGACCCCTGAATTTCGCCATGGATTTCTTCGTCCGACACGAATTCGAACGGCCAGCCGCGCGCTTCGAACAGCGAGGCGAGCATATCCACCGGCGCGCTATCGTCGCGGTCGCTGCTATCATGGTCCGTCCGCATCATCCGCACTCCCGTACACCGGATCGGCCAAGCCGGGCAAGCCGACTACCCTGATCGCCCGCACCCTTGCGTCGGGCCAAGCCTTTGCGGCAACGCGCGCCCGCAGCAATGCATCTGCCCCAGCCGCTTGCGCATAACTGGACAAGCTTGTGCAAAACCTGTGCACAGCTTGGCCAGCGGTGGCCGATCAGGGCAACGCCAGGCTGTCAACCGCCTGCCCCGCCGGGCTGGTCCATTGGTATGACGACACCCCATCCTTGCGCAAGGCGGCGACAAACGCTTGCGCTGCGGCATCGCTGTCGAATGGCCCGGTCAGCAGGCGGAAATTGCTGCGCCACGCCGACAGATAAGGCTTGCGCCCTTTGAGTGTGTGCGATTTGCGCACCATCGCGCGCCATTCGGCGGGCATCTTGTCACGGTCCGCCCCGGTCAGGACTTGCACCCAGATCCGGCTGGCGTGGCGGGCGGCGGCACGGCCCGCTTTGGCACCGGCCTTGTCTTTGGCTGCGGATTTGGCCTTGGCCTTGTCCTTGGCCTTGTCATTGGCGTCCTTGTCATTGGCGTCCTTGTCATTGGCCTTACCCTTGCCCTTGCTGTCGCGCGAAACTGCGGCGGGCGCATCGGGCCGGTCGGCGCGCGCAAGAGCGGGGCAAATGACCAAAGCCGAAGCTGCGGATTTGCCATGCCGTGTGGCGGACCCGTGCCGGGCGACGGTTACGGGCGGAGCTTCGTGGCGGGCGGCTTTGCCGTGACGGGTGACGGGGGCTTTGTGGCCTTTGGCGGTGGACCTTTTGTCGGTTTTGGCCGCAGGAACAGGCGGGCACAAGTCGAGCGCGGTTTTGTCTGCATCGCCTTTGGCCCGGTCGGCCCGCCGGTTTCGGGTGGATGGTGCCGGAGCGACTGTCGCTTTTTCGCCAGCTTTGACGGCGCGGGCCGTGCTGACCGGTGCCGCCTTTTCCAGCACGATCTTGTCCGGCACGATTGCAGGCATCGGCGCGGCGCGCGGCGCGCGGCTGGTCGGGGGCAAATCAAGCCGTGACAGCACCGCTGGCCGGGGTACGACGGCGCTATAGACCGGGGCGGGTGGTGGGGGCAGCGGGGCGGGCGGCGGTGGCATGGCAACAGGCGGAGCAACCGGCAATGCCATGGCGACGGTATCATGACCATGCTGACCACGCGCGCGCGCGGCTTTGGCAGCAACGGGCGGAGCAGTGGCCGCAGCCAGTACCGGCGCTGGCACCAGCGCCGCGCGCGGATGCGCCGCCGCATAAGCAATCACACGCGGATCATCACGGCCAATATCAGCCGCACGCGGAAACCGCCCCAGGCTGACCACGCCCGCCTGCTGCGCCGGGGTCAGCCGAGTCATAAAGCGCAAATAGGGCGTGATCGCTTCGGCCATGGCGGGCGGCATTGTGGTGCGCGCGACGCTGGCGGCGTCATCGGCATGGCCGGTGATCGCCAGCACAAAGATCTGCGTGCGCCACGCCGCGCGGTCCTGCTGGCGCAACAGCGGTGCCAGTACCGCTTGCGCCCCCGCCGCATCGCCACCGATGGCAAGGCTCAACGCTTCGCGCCGCGCCGCTTCATCGCGCGCGGCGGGATCGTTGCCGTGATCGCGCACCCAGTGGTACTGCACAATCGCCGCCGCATTGGCTCCGACCAGATCGTAGGCCAGCCCGCGGTCGAGCGCAAAATCCAGCGGATTACCCCCGGCGCTGTGCGCTTCACCAAACCAGCGCAAGGCTTCGACCGGATCATCAAGCTGCAACCGCGCTTTGGCAACCGCCGCCTTGACCGTGGCATCGCGCGGCGCAATCTGGTCCGCACGGCTGAAAAAGCCGAGCGCTGCCTCATTATCGCCCAGCGTCAGCGCCGCTTTCCCGGCATCGAGCAAAGCGGCAACATCGCGAGGGTCTTTGGCCAGTCGTTCAAGCGCGCCGTTCAACGCTTTGCCCGCATCGGGTGCGGGCGCGGCAACCGCATCTGCCGCCGGTTGCGACCATGCCAAGGCTGGCAGCCCAGCCAGCATCAGCGCCGCCGCGAGCGCAATCAACCGCATTTTCACAGCGCTTACTGGTTGTTCTGCCGACCCAGAAAGCGTGGAATATTCAACGCTTTGCCTTCTGCATCGGGGTCTGCCTGATCATCGGGTAGCGGTCCGCGCGGCAGATTGGCCATGCGTTCAAACAGCGTTGACGGGGCAGGCACAGGTCGTGGCGCGACGAACGGTTCGCCGGCCTCGGACGAAAACGCCGGACCACGGCCAAAGCGCGGCACGTCTACCGGTGCCGGTTCAGCCGGGGCTTCCTCGCTCAAATCCAGTGTCAGGTCGAACGGTTCATCCTCGACCGCGGGCGGTGGTGGTGCCAGATCGGCGGGCGGTGGCGGCGTCGCCTCTGCCGCGCGCGGCGCGACCGGGGCGGCCGCTCCGGGAAAGGCGGGTCCGCGCGATGCGCCGGGAATGGTTGAGCGCGCGGCGATTTCCGCCTGTTCGCTTGTCTGTTCGATCCCGGTGGCGACCACCGACACGCGGATCTTGCCATCGAGATCGGGGTTGAATGCCGATCCCCAGATAATGTTGGCGTTGGGATCGACCAGTTCGCGGATATGGTTGGCCGCTTCATCGACTTCGAACAGCTTCATGTCTTCGCCGCCGATGATCGAGATAATCACACCTTTGGCACCTTGCATCGACACGCCATCGAGCAATGGATTGGCAATCGCGCGTTCCGCCGCTTCAAGCGCGCGGTTGGGGCCTTCGCCTTCGCCGGTGCCCATCATCGCTTTGCCCATTTCACCCATGACCGAGCGCACATCGGCAAAATCAAGGTTGATGAGGCCGGGCATGACCATCAGATCGGTAATCGAACGAACGCCTTGTTGCAGCACTTCATCGGCAAGGCCGAACGCCTCTTTGAACGTGGTATCGGCTTTGGCCACCAGAAACAGGTTCTGGTTGGGGATCACGATCAGCGTATCGACGTGCTTTTGCAGTTCTTCAATCCCCGCTTCGGCCGCGCGCATCCGGCGTGCGCCTTCAAACAGGAACGGCTTGGTCACCACGCCCACCGTCAGCACGCGGTTGCGCCGCGCGGCTTCGGCGATCACCGGCGCAGCGCCGGTGCCGGTGCCACCACCCATGCCGGCGGCGATGAACACCATATGCACGCCTTCGAGCGCGCGTTCGATATCGGCGAGCGATTCGTCCGCAGCAGCGCGCCCCACTTCGGGACGCGCGCCTGCACCCAGCCCTTGCGTGGCGGCGGGTCCAAGCTGGATGCGCGTGGGCGCAATCGAATTGTTGAGCGCTTGCGCGTCGGTATTGGCGACCAGAAAATCGACGCCTTCGATCCCTGCCGTAATCATGTTGGCAATCGCGTTGCCGCCTGCGCCACCCACTCCGATCACGGTGATGCGGGGCCGCAATTCATCGATCGACGGCGGTCCGATGGTGATGCTCATGTCGGTCTCCTGGCAACGGGCGCGGGGTACCACCCGGCCCGATCCCCAATGCTGAAAATCTTGGCTTGCTTTGGCACGGAACGATTCGCCGAATCAAAGCCAATCCGCGCTTTTCCACAGGTTGAAACCCCATAGCGGGACCGGACGTGCCGATTTCGCGCCCTGCCCCGGCAATCCCGTCCTGAGGCTGTGCCGGTCATCAGAAATAATCGCGCACGGCGCGCCAGATTCGGCCCGGTATGGCCCACCTGCCGCGCGCATCATCGGCGGGGCGACGCGGGCTGATCTTGCGCAGATCGGCTGGTTCTGCCGCTGCGTACAACAACAGGCCGACCAGCGTGGACGAACTTGGCGTGGCATTGCCCGGCGGCAGCCCAAGCATTGCCGGGGGCACGCCGATGCGCACCGGGCGGCCAAGCGAACGCTGCGCAAAATCGGCCAGTCCGGGCATTTGCGCGCCACCGCCGGTGATCACCACCTGCTGCCGGTGCACCCCGGTAAAGCCCAGAACTTTCAATGCCTTGCCCACTTCTTCGGTAAAGTGGCCCAAATGCTGGATAATCACCCCGATCAGTTCGGAGCGGGGAATACGATTCTGATCATCGGCATTGCGCGCCAGCGGCCCCGGCCCTTCGGGATCGCCCGGCGCGTTGACCGGGATCAGCTCGCGATGATCCGCCGGGGTCGCCACGGCTGAGCCGGAGCGGCATTTCAACCGTTCGGCCTGCGAGCGGCGAATGCCAAATGCCGAGGCCAGCGCATCGGTAATATCGCCCGAACCAAATGCGATCACTTGCATCCCCAGCAACATGCCAAAGGCATAGACCGACACCGTGGTCACTTCGGCCCCGAATTCGACCAGCGCCACGCCAATATCGCGCTCTTCCGGGGTCAAACAGGCAAGGCCCGCCGCCACGGGCGATCCGACCACCGCCGCGACGCGCAAATGCGCCTGTTCGACCGTTTCCTTCAGATTGCGGATCGGTGCGGCATCGGCCTGCATGACATGGACATCGACCGCCAGCCGCTCGGCGTGCAGCCCTTTGGGATTGGGCACCCCGTGCGCGCCATCGAGCGTATAATGCGCGGGCTGGGCATGAAGCACGTGCCGCCCCTGCGGCGCGATCACCCCACGCGCGGTCAGCAGCAGGGCTTCGATATCGTCGGCTTCGATCCGCCGCCCGCCAATCTCGACTTCGACCCGCGCGGTCGAACTGGCCAGCCCTGCCCCGGCACAGCCGATCCACACCGACTGGACGCTGGCCCCAGCGGCGCGTTCGGCGCGCTCGATCGCATCGCGCACGCAATGCGTGGCGGCAACGCTGTCAACCACATAGCCGCGCTTGATCCCCGCAGAGGCGCGATAGCCCGACCCCAGCACCACCAGATCGCCCGTTTCCGCCAGCCCGGCGATCATCGCCGACGTGCGGAACGAGCCGATGTTGACAGCGGCAAACACTTTGGTGATGCGCGGAACGGCCATTGCAGAGTGCCTAGTCTCGCTGCATCAGTTGGGCACCGCAGCAGTGCTGGCAGCGGCGCGCGCCGCTTTTGCCGCTGCAGCGGCCTGCGTTTGCGCGGCGATTTCGTCGCTATGCCCGGGGACGCGGAAATACGACTTGTCGGGATTGCGCATATCGAACGCCGCGACGGTGCCGCCGAGCAGCCGGTCAACCCCGTCCATGCGCGCAAATTCCACCAGCGCGGCGGCGGCTTCGCTGTCACCTTCGGGCAGGGCCAGCACTTGCCCGGTCCGGAAGGTCAGGTTCCAGCGCCGCGCGCCGATCCATTCGGCCTGCGCAACTTGCGCTTTGAGCGCGGGCGCGGCGTCAAGCAGGCTGTCGAGCGCGGCGATCTGTTGCACCACGCCGCCGCCGGTCACGATCAGCAGCTTGTGCGCGCGCGGCGCAGGCGCATAAGCATGGCCGGTTTCGTCCATCAGGCGGTCGCCATCGCTCGCGCGCAACACCATGTGCGCGCGGCGCTCGATCACATCGACCACCAGCCGGTCGGGCAATTGCCGCGACACCCGCGCATCTTTGACCCACGGCAGCGTGATCACCGCCGCGCGCACGGCATCGAGATTGAGCCGCGACATCACCTGATCGCGCTGCCCCAGCACTTTTTCATAGACCGCGCGTTCGTTGGCGCGGCTGACCCCGCGCACGGTAACTTGCTTGACCTTGAACCCGGTCTGATCGGCCAAAGCCGCGACATGCTGTTCGACCATGGCCGGCACCCCGGCGACCAGCGCCCCGACCACCACCAGCGCGCCCACACCGCCCACGATCCCCACCACGAGCAGGCGGTAGAGCACAGCTTCGGGCAGCGCGAGTGCCGCCAGCACGCGGCTGAACACGCCGCCGGTCTGGCGGCGCGCGCTGGCGACGCGCGCGCGGGTTCGGGTACTGGCGGCGGTGCGGCGCAGGCCTTTGCCGCTGCGGCGGATCGTCTGGACCATCGTCAGTCAGCCTCCGTCCGAGCAAGCGCCTCGGCGATGATCGCCGCATCGTTTAGCGACTCGGCGATGATCGCCGCATCGTTTAGCGACTCGGCGATGATCGCCGCATCGTTTAGCGACTCGGCGATGATCGCCTCCACCAGCTCGCCATAGTCCATCCCCAGCGCGCGCGCCTGTTCGGGCACGAGGCTGAGCGAGGTCATCCCCGGTTGGGTGTTGACTTCGAGCAGGAACAACCCGTCAACCCCGCGTTCATCATCCCAGCGGAAATCGCTGCGGCTGGTGCCGCGTGCGCCCAGCAGGCGGTGCGCGCGCAAGGCAATATCCTTGCACGCCTCGGCCACGTCGGCGGGAATGTCCGCCGGGCAGATATGGTCGGTCATGCCGTCGGTATATTTGGCGTCAAAATCGTAAAAGCCGGATTTGGGCCGCAATTCGGTTACCAGTAGCGCGCGGTCGCCCAGCACGGCGGTGGTCAGTTCGCGCCCGCGAATGAACGGTTCGGCCAGCAAGTGATCGAATTGCTGCCACGGGCCGGGCGCATCGCGCGCCACCGGATTGCCAAAATTGCCATCGTCGGTGATGATCGCCACGCCTACCGATGATCCCTCGTTGACCGGTTTGAGCACATAAGGGCGCGGCAGCGGGTCATGATCGTGGATTTCGGCGGTGGTCACCACGCGCCCGCCTGGCATCGGAATGCCATGCTGCACGAGCGTCTGTTTGGTCAATTGCTTGTCGATGGCGATGACCGACGCGGCAAGGCCGGAATGGGTATATGTCAGCCCCATCAGGTCCATCAGCCCTTGCACGCTGCCGTCTTCACCCGGTGTGCCGTGCAGCGCATTGAACACCACATCGGGCGCGACCGCCGCCAGCACTTGCGCGACATCGCGGCCCATGTCGATCCGCGTCACCCGGTGCCCGCGCGCCTCCAGCGCATCGGCCACGCTATTGCCGCTCATCAGCGACACCGCGCGCTCGTTCGACCAGCCGCCCATCAGCACCGCGATGTGGAGTTTGGGCAGAGTCATGCGTCATCCCCCGGCACAGGGTTGCCCACCCGCTGAATTTCCCAGTGCAGATCGATGCCCGATGCCGCGCGCACTTTGTCGCGCACTGTCTCGCCGAGCGCTTCGATCTCGCCGCTTGTGGCGGTGCCGGTGTTGATGAGGAAGTTGGTGTGCTTTTCGCTGACTTGCGCGCCGCCAAGCGTCAGGCCCCGACACCCGGCCTGATCGATCAGTTCCCATGCTTTGTGCCCGGCGGGGTTCTTGAACGTGCTGCCGCCGGTCTTGCTGCGCAATGGCTGGCTGGCCTCGCGCGCGGCGGTGATGCGGTCCATTTCGACCTGGATCGCCGCCGCATCGCCGGGCGTGCCGCGAAACCGCGCGGCGATGACGATTGCGCCCGCGGGCAAGGCAGAATGGCGATAGCGGTAACCCATCGCGGCCAGCGGCACACAGATCTGCTCGCCCGAGCGGAGCACCACGTCGCAATCGACCAGAATGTCCTTGACCTCGCGGCCATATGCACCGCCGTTCATGCGACAAAAGCCGCCGACCGTGCCGGGGATCGAGCGCAGAAATTCCAGGCCCGCAATCCCCTGATCGCGCGCGGCGGACGCAACGAGAATGCCGCTTGCCCCGCCACCGCAGGCCAGCGAGGTGGCATCGCAGCGCTCGACCGTTGCAAAGGCTTTGCCCAGCCGTACCACCACGCCGGGCACCCCGCCATCGCGCACGATCAGGTTCGACCCCAGCCCCAGCGCCATTACCGGTACGGCGGGGTCCAGCCCGGCAAGAAACGCACACAAATCATCGCTGTCAGCCGGTTCGAACAGCCATTGCGCCGCGCCGCCGGTCTTGAACCACACCAGCGGGGCCAGCGGCGCGTCGGCGGTCAACCGGCCACGCGGGGCTATCATGCCTGCCCCCGTTCGCGCGCAACCGCATCGGCCAGTCCTGCCGCCCAGCGCGTGATATCACCCGCGCCAAGGCACACCACGCTATCATCGGCACGCAGCAGCGGCGCCAATTCGCGCGCCAGCGCGTCCGCGTCGGCAATCAGGTGCGCCGAGCGGTGGCCACGCGCCTTGATCCCGGCGACCAGCGCGGCGGAATCGATCCCGGCAATCGCTGCCTCGCCCGCCGCATAGACCGGCGCGGCATAGACCACATCGGCATCGTTGAACGCGCCCTGAAAATCTTCGAGGTGATCGCGCAGCCGGGTAAAGCGGTGCGGTTGCACCACCGCGATCACCCGCCCGGCGGCGCTTTCGCGCGCGGCGGCCAGCACCGCGCGGATTTCAACCGGGTGGTGGCCATAATCATCGATCACCACCGCGCTGCCGCCATCGAGCGCAATCGTCCCGACGTGGGTAAAGCGCCGCTTGACCCCGGCAAATTTGGCAAAACCGCCGCGAATGACATCGTCCGCCACGCCCAGTTCGCGCGCCACCGCAATCGCCGCCAGCGCATTTTGCACATTGTGCCGCCCCGCCATCGGCAGCGCGATATCGGTAATGCGGCGAAAGCTGCCATCGCGCTGGCGCAAGGCAACGGTAAAGCGGTTGCCACCCGGCTCGGGCAGGACATGTTCGCCACGCACATCGGCTTGCGCGGAAAAGCCATACGTCACCACGCGGCGGTCGCGCACCATCGGGATGACCGCTTGCACCACCGGATGATCGATGCACAGCACCGCCGCGCCATAGAACGGCACGTTTTCGATGAATTCGACGAATGCCGCCTTGACCCGGTCAAAGCTGCCATAATGATCGAGATGTTCGGGATCGATATTGGTGACGACCGCAATCGTGCCATCGAGCCGCAAGAACGAGCCATCGCTTTCATCGGCTTCGACCACCATCCAGTCGCTATCGCCCAGCCGTGCGTTCGAGCCATAGGAATTTATGATCCCGCCGTTGATGACAGTCGGATCGATCCCCCCGGCATCGAGCAAACAGGCCACCATCGAGGTCGTCGTGGTCTTGCCATGCGTTCCGGCCACGGCCACGGTGTTTTTCAGCCGCATCAGTTCGGCCAGCATTTCGGCGCGGCGCACCACGGGAATGCGCGCTTCAAGCGCGGCGACGACTTCGGGATTGTCGCGCTTGACCGCGGTGGAGGTCACGACCACCGACGCGCCCGCAACGTTTTCGGCCTGCTGACCGATCATCACCGTGATGCCGCGTGCGCGCAACCCTTCGACGACATAGCTGGCGGCGCTGTCCGATCCTTGCACGCTATAGCCCATATTGTGCATCACTTCGGCAATTCCCGACATGCCGATCCCGCCGATGCCGACGAAATGGATCGTGCCGATATCGATGCCGACGCCCTTCATCGCGCCACCGCTGCCGCGCGCGCGGCCCCGCGCTGGCGTGCCGGAGTGGTGCGGATCACGTCCATTACCGGCGCTGCGCCTTGCGCTTCGACCAGATCGGCCAGATCGCTAACCGCATCGGGCAACCCCTGATTCCATGCGGCGTGCGCGGCGTTGGCCAGCGTGGCGGGGGCCAGCGCGATGGCCTGCACCTGCTTGGCCAGTTCTTTTGCGGTAAACCCCGCTTGGCGGATCGCGCGCGCGCCGCCTGCTGCCACCAGCGCGCGGGCATTGGCGGTCTGGTGATCGTCGGTCGCGCCGGGCAGTGGCACCAGAATCGCCGGGCGGCCAACCACGGTCAATTCGGCAATCGTCGATGCGCCCGCGCGGCCGATGAACAGATGCGCTTCGCCCAGCCGGTCGGCCATATCTTCAAAATAGGTGCCGAGTTCCGCCGGGATCTGGTGCGCGGCATAGCGCGCGCGCACCGCCGCGATATCTTCGGGGCGGCATTGCTGCGTCACTTGCAGGCGGTGGCGCAAAGCGGGCGGCAATAGCGCCAGCCCGTCGGGCACAACGTCAGACAGGATCGTTGCGCCCTGGCTGCCCCCGGTTACCAGCACCCGCAACAAGCCCTCCTCATCAAATGTGGGGAACGGCTGCCCCCGCAAGTCGACCAGATCGGCGCGCACCGGATTGCCGACCAGATGCACTTTGGCGGCCCAGCGCGGGTGCAACCGTGCGACGTGCGGATAAGCGGTGGCGATGGCAGTGACCCGGCGTGCCAGCAACCGGTTGACCCGCCCGAGCACCGCATTCTGTTCGTGGATCAGCGTCGGAATGCGCGCGGATTGCGCCGCCAGCAGCGCGGGCAGCGCCGGATAGCCGCCAAACCCGACCACCGCCGCCGGGGCAAAACTGTCGAACAGCCGCAACGCCATCGCGCGCCCGCGCCAGATCGCGGCGGCTGCGCGCACCATGCTGACCGGGCTGCGCCCCGGACGGCCAGCAGGCAGCACGAACGCAGGCAAATCATCGGGCTTGCCGGGGATTTTCATGCCCCGATCATCGGTGATTAGCGCGACATGGTGGCCACGTTGCGCCAGTTCGGTCGCCAGCGCAAATGCCGGGATCAGATGGCCCCCGGTACCCCCGGCGGCCAGCACATAATGGCGTGAGACACCGGCGTTCATGTGCCAAGCGTAGCCGAAGGCGCGCGCGACAGCCAGGGATTGCGGCGCGTGATCGCCAGCAGAAACCCCACCCCGAGCAGCAAGGCGACGGTCGATGACCCGCCATAGCTGATAAGCGGCAGAGTCATCCCCTTTGACGGGAACAGTTGCAGATTGACCAGAATGTTGATGAACGCCTGCCCCGCCAGTTGCGCGGTCAGTCCGGTGGCGGCGAGCAGTGTGAACAGATCGTCTTCATCCAGCAAACGCAAGAGCACCCGCACCACAATCGCGCAATAGACCAGCACGATCACGCCGCACATCACCAGCCCGAATTCTTCGCCGATCACCGAAAAAATGTAATCGGTATGCGCCTCGGGCAAGGCCATCTTGCGCCAACCCAGCCACAGCCCGGTGCCGGTCCAACCGCCGTTGCGCAACGTGCGCATCGCCAGATCGACCTGATCGAAATCACTGCCCCCGGTCCAAAACGCGTCGATGCGGTGGGTAGCATTGGGATAGAACAGATAAGCCAGCACCAACACCAGCAGACCCGCGCCCATGCTGGCAGCAATCCGCCCGACCGACAGCCCCGACATCAGCACCAGCACGAACCACACGCCGATAAACAGCACGGTCGATCCAAAGTCGGGCTGCATCATCAACAGCGCGCCGACCAGCGCGATCATCCCGATTGACAGCGGTACGACCGGAATGCGTGGATCGCGGATCCGCCACGACAACACCCAGGCCAGCGCAATCGCAAACCCGGGCTTGAGAAATTCCGACGGTTGCAGCGTGATCCCGGTCATCCCGAGCTTCAGCCAGCGCTGCGCGCCTTTGATCGGCGTGCCGACCAGCGGCACCAGCACCAGGCCGATAATCATCGCCGCCGCCAGCACGATTGCCAACCGCCTTGCCGTATCGCGCGGCAGCATCGCAGCGGCCACCATCACCACCAGCCCCAGCCCGAGCCAGCGCAGATGCAGCCAGAAGAAATAGAGATCGCCCAGCGTCTTTTGCGCGGTGGACAGCCGGTGCGCGCTCGCCGGAGATGCCGCCGCCACGCCGATTGCGCCGATCACCACCAGCAGCAGCACCAGCCCCAGCAGCACCCGGTCGATTTCGCGCCACCAGATCACCAATTCGCTGCGGCGGCTGCGGCGATAGCGATTGGCGCGATCAATCATGCGTACCGTGCCATCGCCAGTCGGCACCGGGATCGTGGTGGAGGCGGGGCGCGTTGCCATCATGCTTGCTCCCGGTCGGCCAGCAGCGAGCCGACAATATCGCTGAATGCCTGCCCGCGCGCCTCAAAATCGCGAAACTGGTCAAAGCTGGCACAAGCCGGGCTCAGCAGCACCACGTCGCCCGGGCGCGCCGCCGCCATCGCCTGGCGCACCGCATTGGCCAGCAATTCGCTGCGCACCACTGGCACATGGCCGTCAAGAATTTCGGCAAAGCGCGCACCGGCTTCGCCGATGACATAAGCCGCGATGACATGGCCGAACCACGGCGCGCAATCATCGAGATTATCCGCTTTGGGCAGTCCGCCGCAAATCCAGTGAATGCGCGCAAAAGCTGCCAGCGCGGGCGCGGCGGAGGCGGGGTTGGTCGCCTTGCTATCGTTGACATAGCGCACCCCGCCCGCTTCGGCCACCCGCTCCATGCGGTGCGGCAATCCGCCAAAGCTGGCGAGCGCTGCGCGCCACACGTCTTCGTCAATCCCCAGAACTTGGGCTACCGCCACCGCAATCGCGGCATTTTGCAGGTTGTGCGGCCCTTGCAGCGCGGGCCAGTCGGCTTGCCCGGTCAGCGCGGCGGGATCGGGGATCAGCACCGGATCGGACCCGCGCGCGGCGGCAACGTGCGTGGCGATGGCCAGCGTATCGCGATCCCCGCGCCCGAACACCGCAATCTGGTCAGCGGTCTGCATCGCAAACAGCCGCGCTTTGGCGGCGGTATAACCGGTATAGCCGTCATACCGGTCAAGATGATCGGGGCTAAGATTGATGAGCACCGCGATTTCGGCGGCAAGGCTGCGTGTCAGATCGATCTGATAGCTCGACAGTTCCAGCACATAGACCCCGCCCGCCGCCAATGGCGCTTCACCCAGCACCGGCACCCCGATATTGCCGCCCATGCGCGCGGGCAGCCCGGCGGCACGGCAGATATGGTGGATCAGCGCGGTGGTGGTCGATTTGCCGTTGGTGCCGGTGATCGCCACCACCCGGTGCGGTGGCAGATCGGCGCGGATTTGCGCAAACAGTTCGATATCGCCGATCACCGGCACGTCGTACGCTGCGGCGTGGGCAGCAATCGGATGGCGGTTCAGCGGCACGCCGGGCGAGACCACCACGCCCGCAAATCCGGTCAGATCAAGCGTCAGCGGATCGGCGACGGTGGCGCGATCCGCCAGCGCGGCGCGGGCGTCTTCGCGGTTGTCCCACACCGTTACGTCCGCGCCGCCTGCGATCAGGCTGGCAACGCTCGCCAGCCCGGACCGCGCCAGCCCGAGCACCGCAAACCGTTGACCGGCAAATCGGGGAGAGGTCAGCATCGCTGCGATCACCGCAGCTTTAGTGTGGCGAGGCCGAGCAGCGCCAGCACGATCGACACGATCCAGAACCGGATCACCACGGTCGATTCGTGCCAGCCCAACTGTTCGAAATGATGGTGGATCGGTGCCATGCGGAACACCCGTTTCCCGGTGCGTTTGTACACCAGCACTTGCACGATCACCGACACCGCCTCCATCACGAACAGCCCGCCAACGATGGCGAGCACGATTTCGTGGTGCACCGATACCGCGATCACCCCCAGCGTGCCGCCGAGCGCCAGACTGCCGGTATCGCCCATGAACACGGCGGCGGGCGGCGCGTTGAACCACAGGAACGCCAGCCCCGCGCCCATCACCGCAGCACAGAAAATCGCCAGTTCGCCCGCGCGTGGAACATGCGGAATGCCCAAATAATGCGCATAATCGGCGCGGCCCGCCAGATAAGCGATGATCGCAAAAGTGCCCGCCGCGATAATCACCGGCATGATCGCCAATCCGTCCAGCCCGTCGGTGAGATTGACCGCATTGCCCGCGCCGACGATCACGAAAGCGGCAAACAGATAATACACCGGCCCCATCGGCACATACAGATTGCTGAACACGGGCACATAAAGATTGGTCCCGTCGGTCACCAGCGCGACCGCGATCCCCGCCACGATGAATTCGGCCAGCAGCCGCAACCGCGCCGACACGCCTTTGTGCGCTTGTTTGGTGACTTTGTCATAATCGTCGAGAAAACCGATCAGCCCGAACCCCAGCGTCACCACCAGACAGGCCCAGACATAGCGGCTGCCCAGATCCATCCACGCCAACAACGCCACCGACAGCGCGATCACGATCATCAGCCCGCCCATCGTCGGCGTGCCGCGTTTGGCAAGGTGGGTCTGCGGCCCATCGGCGCGGATCGGCTGGCCTTTGCCCTGCCGCATCCGCAACATCGTGATAAAGCGCGGGCCGATCAGCAGGCCGGTCGCCAGCGCAGTCAACAACGCCGCGCCCGACCGGAACGATTGGTACCGGATCAGGTTGGCAAGCCCTTCGAAATGCAGCCATTGTGCAAAAATATACAGCATTCAATCGTCCCCGGCCGGACTTGCGCGCTGCACCAGATGGCTGACCAGCGCCGCCAACCCGACTGAATTCGACCCTTTGACAAGGATCGCATCGCCCCCTTGCGGTGCCCAGTCGCCTGTTTCCAGAACGGCACGCGCCGCAGCGACATCGGCCACGTGAACGAATGTGACCGGCGCGGCAAGCCGGGATGTTGCGATTTTCCCCAGCGCTTCGGCCAATGCCGCCATTTCCGCGCCCACCAGCAGCGCGTGGCTGACCCCGGCGGCGAGCAACGGATCGGCCAGCGCGGCGTGATAGCCATGGCTGCCATCGCCGAGTTCCATCATCGCGCCCAGCACCGCCAGCCGCCGCCGCGCCGGGGTTGCCGCCAATTGCGCCAAAGTCGCGCGCATCGAACCGGGATTGGCGTTGTAGCTTTCATCGATCAGCAGCGCATGGCCCGAGTGATCGCCGCCTTTGGCTGCGATCCGGTGCCGCGCACCGCGTCCGGCCAGATCGGGCAATTCGGCCAGCGCCAGCCCGGCTGCGCCCAGATCACCGCCGACCGCAGCCACCGCCGCCATGATCGCCAGCGAATTGACCGCCCAGTGCGCGCCGGGCTGCGACACGGTGTAGCACACTTTGCGCGGCCTCCCGCTGCCGGGGCCGAATTCGGCGGTCACCAGTGCGCCCCCGCTGGCGGTGGGGATGGCATCGAGCATCCGTACATCGGCATCATGCGCGCTGCCAAATCGGATGACGCGCGCGGCATGGCGCCGGGCCACGTGCGTCAGCAGCGCATCATGCGGATTGTCGGCAGGGATGATCGCCACCCCGCCGGGCTGCAAGCCTTCAAAGATTTCCGCTTTGGCGGCGGCAATCGCGGCTTCATTGGCAAAATGGCCGATATGCGCGGGCGCAATCGTGGTGATGATCGCCACATCAGGCCGCACCAGCCGGGTCAGCGCGGCCAGTTCGCCCGCATGGTTCATGCCCATTTCGAACACGCCAAACCGGCTGCGCGCGGGCATCCGCGCCAGACTGAGCGGCACGCCGACATGGTTGTTGTAGCTTTTGACCGAACGGTGCGCCGCGCCGGGGCTGCCCCGGTCGAGCGCGGCGAACAGCGCCTCTTTCACCCCGGTCTTGCCCGCCGACCCGGTTACCCCGATCACCCGCGCATCTGCCCCCAGCCGCGCGCGCGCCGCCCGGCCCAGCGCATTGAGCGCAGCCGCCGTATTCGCGACCAGCACGTGCGGGTGCGGCACCGGGTGTTCGACCAGCACGCCCGCTGCACCGCGCGCCATTGCACCATCGACGAACCGGTGACCATCGGCGCTTTCGCCCGACAGCGCGATGAACAGGTCGCCCGCGATCACCTCGCGGCTGTCGGTGGTGACCCCTGCCACTGCGAAAGGCCCGCCTGCCACGCTGCCGCCCGTCGCGGCGGCAATCGCATCGGCGGTCCACAAATCGATGCCCAGCGCATCATTGGCGGTGACCGGCCAGTCGAGAATCGCGGTCATGCGGTGCACTCGCGCGCGACCAGCACATCGTCGAACGGCAGCACCCGCATGGCATCGCCGCGCCCGATGATCTGGCCTTGTTCGTGGCCTTTGCCCGCGATCAACACGATATCGCCCGCCCCCGCTGCGCCAATCGCGGCGGCAATCGCGCTGCGCCGATCGGCGATTTCGCGCGCGCCCGGCGCACAGCCTGCCAGCACGGCGGCGCGGATCGTGGCCGCGTCCTCGCCGCGCGGGTTGTCATCGGTCACGATCACTTGGTCCGCCCCCGCACTCGCCGCCGCGCCCATCGCGGCGCGTTTGCCCGCATCGCGATCTCCGCCCGCGCCGAACACCACGCTCAACCGCCCGGCGACATGCGGGCGCAGCGCTGCGCAGGCCGCCGCCAGCGCATCGGGAGTATGCGCGTAATCGACATAGACCGGCGCTCCGGCGGCGGTGATCGCCGCGCGTTCCAGCCGCCCGCGCACCGGCTGCACGCGCGCCAGCGCCTCAAACGTGCGGTCGGGATCGCCGCCGGTGGCCAGCACCAGCCCCGCCGCGACGAGCGCATTGGCCGCCTGATAGGCCCCGATCAAGGGCAAGGCGATGGTCCGCGCGCGGCCTTGGTGGACAATTTCGAGCGTCTGGCCCAGCAATGTCGGGGTGCGCGCGGTCAAACGGATGGTTTCGCCCGCCATTCCCACATCGACCAATGTCAGCCCGCGCGCGCGGGCATGGGCGATGGCGCGCGCGCTCCACGCATCGTCCGCCCACACCACCGCGCTGCCCTGATCGGCGACCACGTCGTCAAACAGCCGCATCTTGGCGGCAAAATAGGCCTCAAACGTCAGGTGATAATCGAGATGATCGCGCGACAAGTTGGTAAAGGCCCCGGCCATGACCGGCAGCCCTTCGTTGCGATACTGGTCCAACCCGTGGCTCGAAGCCTCATAGGCCAGATGCGTGATCCCCTCGCGCGCAAGGCCTGAGGCATTGGCCAGAAATGTCACGATATCGGGGGTGGTCAGCCCGGTTGCGGTCGTTTCATCGGCGGTGGTCACCCCCAATGTGCCGATCGAGGCGGCGCGGTGCCCAGCCATGCGCCAGATCTGGCGGGTCAGTTCGACGGTAGAGGTCTTGCCATTGGTGCCGGTCACCGCCACCACCGTTGCGGGCACCGGGGTAAAGAACCGCGCGGCAATTTCGGCAAACACGCGGCGCGGTTCATCGGCGGAGATATGCAGCGCGCCGCGCACGTGTGCCGATGGCCGCGCCACGACCGCCACCGCGCCCGCCGCAATCGCCGCTTCGATAAAATCCTCGCCATTGACGCGGGTGCCGACAAAGGCACCAAACACCGTGCCTGGCGCAACTTTGCGATGGTCGATGGCAAACCCGGTCACGCGCACATCGGGGGCGGTGCTGTCGCCGGTCAGCGCTACCAGCTTCATTCGCCCTCTCCATTGGCGACCAGCGGGGTCAGATCGGACACGTCGATATCACGGTGACGGTCGGGCGCGACCCCCAGCATCGGGCCGATGCGGGGTACCAGCCGCCCGACGATGGGCGCGGCGTTATAGGCCGCCGTGCGCTGGCCCGACGTGGCCTCGGTGCCCTGCGGTTCATCAAGCATGACGATCACCACATAACGCGGGCGGTCCATGGGAAATGCGGCGGCAAATGTCGCGATCAATGCGTTTTTGCGATAAGCGCCGCCATGCGCGCCGGCGATTTCCGCCGAGCCGGTCTTGCCGCCAACGCGAAAACCCGCCGCATCGGCGCGTTTGCCGGTCCCATCGACCACGATCAGCCGCAGCAACTGCCGCATCCGCGCACTCGTTGCGGCCTGAAACACGCGGCGACCTTCGGGCACATGCGCGGGATCGACCTTGAACAGCGTGGCCGGGCGCCAGAGTCCGCCATTGACCAGCGCGGCATAGCCCGTCGCCAGATGCAGCGGCGTGACCGACAGGCCGTGGCCATAGCTGACCGTCATCGTGGTCAGGCGTGACCAGTCGCCCTGCGGCCACAAGGGCTTGCCCCGCGCGGAAATCTCGATCGGCGGGCGGGTGTTCATGCCCAGCGCGATCATCGTGTCGCGCAGTTTCTGCCCGCCCAATTTGTCCGCCACTTGCGCGGTAACGATGTTCGACGAATGGATCAGCGCTTCCGGGACATTGAGCGAAGCGCCAAGATTGTGGCTGTCGCTGATCGTGCGCCCGGCTATTTTGAACGGGGTGGCCGGGTAGCGCACCGCCAGATCGGTGACGACCCCGGCATCAATCGCCGCAGCAATCGTGAACGGCTTGAATGTCGAACCCAGTTCATAGACCTGGTTCGACGTGCGGTTGAACACCAGCCGGTTGAGCGCAAGGTCGGGGCGGTTCGGATCAAAGCTGGGCAGCGAGGCCAGCGCGATGATTTCGCCATTGTCGGCATCGAGCACGATCCCGCCGCCACCGGTGGCGTGGGTATCGGCAATCCCGCGTGCGAGTTCATCTTCCAGCGCACCCTGCGCGCGCGCATCAAGGCTCAGTGCCACAGGTTCGGCGCGGCGCGCTTTGTCGAGCAACCGCGCATCAAGCGTCTCTTCGATCCCGATCTTGCCATGCAACCCGGTCTTGTCCGCCTCAAGATAGCCGATCACATGCGCAGCGAGCGAGCCTTGGGGATAGAACCGCTGCGGCACGATCGGAAATTCGAGCGCGGGTTCGCCCAGCGCCTGCACCGCATTGGCCTGTTCGGGCAAGACCCGCCCGCGCAATTCGGTCGCTTCCCCGGCTTTCAGCTTGTCAAGCACCACACCATAAACGAGGTCGGGAAAGATCTGCACCAACGCCCGCGCGACTTCTTCGGGGGTTTTTACCAGCGGTGATCCGCTCCCGCCCAGTGCTTCGGGATTGAACCGCAGCGCATAGCCGGGAAAGGCACGCGCCAGCGGCACCCCGTTGCGGTCGGTGATTTCGGCGCGCGGCGGTGCCATCGCGGCGCCATCGTCATGCGCCAGCGCCGCCGCACCAAAACCGAGCTGGCCGATGCGCGCGAACGCGGTCAGCGCAAAGAATACAAACCCGATCACCACCCAGATCAGCCGCGAACGCGCGGTTTCAACCGACCGCTGGCGCAAATCGGCAAAGTGCAACCGCCCGGTGGTGGCCGGGTGGGCAGGCAGGTTGGGCGCGCCCAATGTCGGGCTGATATCGGTCAACGCGCCGGCCCCCGATCCTTGTGCGCTGTCTTTGCCGGCGCGTCGGTACGCTCGGCTCGGGCGTGGGTCGTAGTATTCGCCAGCAAAGTCCGGGCGGAATGCTGGCCGCGCGCGCTTGGTTCCGGCTCGGCCGTGGTCTTGGCGACCGCGATGTGCACAGGTCGTTTCGGCTTGACCGCAAGTTCGGTGTCGTTTGCGCGGTGGCGCACGGTGCCGATCCGGTCCGCCAGTGCAGATCCGACGCGCGGTGGCGCAGCGTCATCGGCCGGTTCGGCGCTGGCGCGAACCGGTTCGACCGGACGACCGGTCAGTGGCGAAACCATCGCCGGAAACGCCATCGCCGCAGCCGCATCATCATCGGCGCTGGCCACGCGCACTGGCGCGGGGGCACCCGGTTCAGCCGGTTTGGCAAAGGCGGCCAACTGGCGTTCACTGTCGAGATATTGCGCCGCGCCCGGTGCGACAAAGCCGAATTCGACATCATTCCACGCCTTCAACTGGTGCTGGCTGGCACGCGCCTCGAATTCGGTTTCCAGATAGAGCGTTTCCTGCTGCAATGCGATGATCGCGGCGTCGGTCTTGTGCACCTGGCTGCGCAAGGCGTTGACGCGGAATGCCAGCACCGTGACCAGCGCCAAACCGATCATCAGCGCGGCAATCCAGCCAAGCGAGCGCGGGGCGTGCAAGGATTTCGTCATGCCGCCAGATCCCGGGCATCGCGCGGGGGGGCATCGCTGCGCACGGCCCAGCGCAAAGTGGCCGACCGCGCGCGCGGATTGCGCGCCAGTTCCGCCGCGCCGGGGCGGATCGCCGGGGCCGGGCGGGCAAAGCTGGGGGCGGCGCTGCGCGGCTGATCGGGCAAATGGCGCGACCCGCCGGGCACCAGCCCTGATGCGGTGCGCAAGAACTGTTTGACCATGCGGTCTTCCAGGCTGTGAAAGGTTACCACCGCCAGCCGCCCGCCGGGTGCCAGCACCGCTTCGGCGGCGGCCAGTCCGGCGGCCAGTTCGTCCAGTTCGCCATTCACGTGGATGCGCACCGCCTGAAAGCTGCGCGTGGCCGGGTCTTTGGGCATTCCCGTGTGCCAGCCGAGCGCGCGGCGCACGACATCGGCAAACTGGCGCGTGGTGGTCAACGGACGCGCGGCGACAACCGCGCGCGCGATGCGCCGCGACTGCCGCTCTTCGCCGTATTGAAACAGCACATTGGCAATGGCGGTTTCATCGCCGCCATTAAGGAAATCGGCGGCGCTTGGCCCGGCGCGATCCATACGCATATCAAGCGGACCATCGCTGCCAAAGGCAAACCCGCGCTCGGCCTGATCGAGCTGCATCGAGCTGACCCCGATATCGAGCACGACGCCGTCAAGCGCCCCCACCCCGGCATCGCGCAAGGCATCGGCCAGTTCGGAAAAGCGCCGGTGGTAAAGCACGAGCTGCGGATCAGCCCCTTGCGCCGCCGCCAGCGCGCGCCCGCCTGCAATCGCATCGGGATCGCGGTCAAACGCATGGACCCGCGCGCCCGCCGCGATCAGCGCCAGCGCATAGCCGCCCGCGCCGAATGTGCCATCGGCGATCACCGCGCCCGGTGCCGGGGATAGCGCCGCCACGACCTCGTCAAGCAGCACGGGAATATGCGCGGCGGTCATGCGCGTTTACCCCGGATCGGGGCATCGGCGATCAGCTTGCGGCATTTGCGCTTGGCATTGTCCCAGCCGGGACCCATCGTGTAGAGCACATCGGGCGCCCAGATCGTGAAATGGCTGCCGCCGCCGTGGAAATACAGTGCTTTATCCACGCTGATCGCTTCGCCCAGATAATCGGGCAGGATGAAGCGGCCCGAGTCATCGAACTTGCTGCGCACAAAGCCATAAAGCTGCGCTCCGCGTTCTTCGCGATCAAACGGTTCGCCACGTTCGAGCGCGATGCGTTCTTCGTGGCTGATCTGATCGGCAAAACCATCGGCGCGCGAAAGCCCGAACCCGACGAGGCAGGGCAATTGGTGATGCGTATCCAGACACAAGATCGGCTGATTGGCCGAAGCGGTCAGCACCGCCGCGCGAAAATCGCCGGGCAGGACATAGCGATCCTTTTCGCCGCGCGGCGAAAAGCCATTGCCATAATATCCTTGCGCCGCACTCGCCACAAACCAGCACCCAGCCTGAAGCGACCAACCCCCGCCGATCCGCCGCGCGCAGGGCGTGGCGGTTCATCCCCCATGGATGCGGCAAAGGATTCGTCCTGATCGCAAGGTCATATCGCGGGATAGCGCGGGAAACAACGGGAAAATCCGGGATATTCCCGAGAATCTTTGATTTTCTAACGGTCTAGAGCGAGTCCTTGGGCGCGCGGGGAGAGGGCTGCGGCTTCGCATTACCTGCGCAGGAATCGCAGAATTGTGCGGTTTTTGACACCCGGCAGCACGCGCGATCACCGAAGTGGCACGGCTTTCCCGCAGTTTCCCGCATCCGCCCCGGTCATCGCGCCGCGAATCGCCCCAATCAGGGACGGCGGGGATCAGCGGGTCGGGTCGGGCTTGCCGGGCTTGTGCGCCGCAGTGGTTGCGGCCACCGGCACTTCGGGCGCAACGCCCAGATCGGCGAGCGGGTCATTGGCCGTGGCCGCGCTGGCGCTGGCGGACGGGGTGATCGCCTGGGTGCTGCGGTCCGCGGTCTGCACGCGCTGGGTGATGACACTGGCCAGACTTACCAGCAGCAGCATCGCCGCCAGCCCGAACATCCCCACCTGCAGCCGGTGCACAGCCTGAGCGCGCAGCGCGCGTGCGCCCGAGGCAGCATCGCCCGCCGCCAAGGCAGGATCCGCAGTCGGGCCGCGAAGCTGTTTCAGCCGGTCAGGGGTACTACCGAATAGCGCCATTCCCGGATCATAGCTCAATCGCGCAACCAGGGGAATACCGGCAGCCCTTTGGCCGTCAGCCACGCTGGATTATACAACGATGACAGATAACGGAACCCGCTGTCGCACAAGATCGTCACCACGCGGCTGCCCGGACCGAGCTGCCGCGCCAGCGCCACCGCGCCCGCAACATTGATCCCGCTCGACAGCCCCAGGCACAGCCCTTCTTCGGCAAGCAGGCGCGTGACCCAGTACAGCCCTTCTTCGTCAGACATGCGGAACTGGGTATCGATCGGCGCGCCTTCAAGATTGGCGGTAATGCGGCCCTGCCCGATCCCTTCGGCGACCGAGGTGCCTTCGGGCTTCAATTCGCCATGCGCGTAATACGCATAGAGCGCCGCGCCATGCGGATCGGTCAGCGCGATGGTCACCGCATCGTCAAACGCTTTCAACCCCAGCCCGACCCCGGCCAACGTGCCGCCCGTGCCCGCCGCGCACGTAAAGCCATCGATCCGCCCGTCCATCTGCTGCCAGATTTCGGGCGCAGTGGTATCGACATGGGCGCGGCGGTTGGCGATATTGTCGAACTGGTTGGCCCAGATCGCGCCCTCGGTCTCTTCGGCCAAGCGGCGGCTGGTATGGACGAAATGGCCGGGGTTGGAAAACGGCGCGGCGGGCACCAGCACCAGATCGGCCCCGAGCGCGCGCAAGGTATCCATTTTTTCGCGCGACTGCGTTTCGGGGATGACGATGACCGTCTTGTACCCGCGCGCATTCGCGACGAGCGCCAGCCCGATGCCCGTATTGCCTGCGGTGCCTTCGACAATCGTGCCGCCCGGCTGCAACGCGCCGCGCGCTTCGGCGTCGCGCACGATGAACAGCGCGGCGCGGTCCTTGACCGATCCGCCGGGATTGGCAAATTCGCACTTGCCGTAGATCTCCGCCCCTGCCGCCGCACTCGGCCCGTGCAGCCGCACCAGCGGGGTATTGCCGATCAGGCTTAACGTGTCGGGCAGCGCGCGGGTCAAGGTCATGGTGTTACAGGTAGGAAAGACCCGCGCGCTCGGCAATGCCAAATCCGCACCGGTGCGCCACAGCTATTCGCGCGCGGCGCGGATTGCCGCGCCCGCCGCAAACGGCGCGACCGCCAGCGCCACCAGACTCGCGGCGAGCAGCAGCAGCACTCCGCTTTCCCCGCCCGGCTGCATCGACCCCGCGCCAAAAATCAGCACCGGCACCGCCAGCGGGATCAGCAGCAATCCACCCAGCGCTGCGCCCGCGCGCAACCCGGCGGTCAGCGCAGCAATCGTTACGCCAATCGCCGCCAGCGCCGGAGTGCCCGCCAGCAGCCCCAGTTCCAGCCGCGCCAATTGCCCGCCATCGAGCGCCAGCAGGCCCGCCGCCAGCGGCGTGGCAATCAGCAGCGGCACCCCGAAACACAGCCAGTGCGCCGCGATCCGCACCAGCATCAACGCCTCTTCCGACAAGCCGCGCAAGGCCCATTGGTCGAACCATCCGCCCTCGATATCGGGCTCGACCAGCCGGTCGAGCGGCAGGATCGCCGCCAGCAGCGCCGCGACCCAGATCACACCCGCGCCCGTGCGGTTCAGCAGGCGCGCATCCGGCCCGACGCCGAACGGATAGAGCATCGCCACCGCCAAAAAAAACAGCAGCGGCAGCACCGCGCCGCCGCGTCCGCGCGCGCCGCCCAACAGATTGGCGCAATCGCGCCGAAAGATCAGCGCGAGTTGCGCGCCCGTGCGCGCTGTCATGGGCAGTGCTCCGCCAGCGCCAGCACCGCCAGCCCCGGCAGATCGAGCGGCTGATGCGATGCGATCACCGCGATCCCGCCACTTGCGCAATGGCTCGCGATCACCGCTTGCGCCACGCCGACCCAATGCCGGTCCAGCCCGTTCAACGGCTCATCGAGCAGCCAGATCGGCACGGCGCTGTGCGCCAGCAGGGCCAGCGCGGCACGCTTGCGCTGGCCGGTGGACAAGAAGCGCACCGGCACATCGCCCAGATCATCCAACCCGAAATCGGCGCGCGCCGCGCCCGCGCCATCAAGCCGCCGCCAAAACGCGAGCGCGTGCGCGAGCGGCCGGTGCCCGTCGAGCGGCAGATGGTCATCGCACAAGCCAATCGCCCCTTCCGCGATCACCGCCCCGGCAAAGGGCCGCATCAGCCCCGCCAGAATGCGCAACAGGCTCGATTTGCCGATCCCGTTCGGCCCCGACAGATGCAGCGCCGCCCCCGGTTCCAGCGCAAAATCCACGCCGCGCAGCAACAGCCGGTCACCCCGGCGGCAGGCGAGCGCTTGGGCGACAAGACGGCACGGTTGCATCGCGCCAGCCGATAGGCGAAAGCCCGGACACGAACAAGCACCCCCGCAGGAGCAAACCCGATGGCGATATCCCCGCTAACCCCGGACGAACGCGCGCTGGCGCTGGGCGAACTGCCCCGCTGGACGCTCAGCGCCGATGGGCTGGCAATCACCCGCAGCCTGATCTTTGCCGATTTTGCCCAAGCGTTCGGCTTTATGGCGCGCGTGGCGATCCTTGCCGAACGCGCCGACCACCACCCCGAATGGTTCAACGTCTACAACCGCGTGGATATCCGCCTGACCACGCACGATGCCGGTGGCCTGTCCAAGCGCGATATCGCGCTGGCAAAGCTGATCGACCAGTTCGACGCCTGAAGGGGGGTTGTAATAACCTCCTCTGCTTTGGGGGGCATCGGCTTGGTGAGCGTGTGGGGCACGGCCCCACCCCCACCCCCACCCCCGGCCCCTCCCCTGAAGGAGAGGGGAGATTCGGGTTGAACGTATTACAGCGGGCGGTTGGGGCGGCGGTTGCGGCGGCGCATCGCGCCGGGCAGGAACCGCGCGAACAGCTGCGCGGAATGGGCGGTCTTGCCGACCAGCGTGTGCAGCCGGTCGCCATGCACCGCGCTCCAGGCCGCATCGGCCACCGCGCTGGCGGGGGTGATTTCCAGCCCGGCGGCAAGCACGCGGTCGCGGATCAATTCATTGCTGGCGCGGTTGGGGGCCATCGCGAGCAGCGGGGTTTCGATGAACCCCGGCATCAGATCGCGCACCGCGATCCCGTCAGCCGCCCATTCGCCATCGAGCGATTCGGTCAAGGCGCGCACCCCGAACTTGGTTGCGGCATAGACCGCCGCGCCCGCCACGCCATAGATCCCCGCCGCGCTGGCGGTATTGAGCAGGCACGATCCCGGCGCGCGCGCCTTCAGCCATGGCCACGCGGCTTGCGCGCCAAAGATCACGCCTTTGAGATTGATATCGAGCGTGCGTTCGATCTCGTCCGCCGTCTGCGCGATGAGCGGCCCGCCGAGCGGGATACCGGCATTGTTGAACACGACATCGATGCCGCCCGCAACCTCGGCAAAAGCCGCCAGCGCCTGATCCCACTGCGCCCGGTCGCGCACATCGAGCGATACCGTAAAGCAGCGTCCTGAGGGCAGCAGGGCGCGCGTTTCGGCCATTCCCGCCGCGCTGATATCGCCGATCCCAACCTGCCAGCCCGCTTGCCCGAACTTTTGCGCCACCGCGCGCCCGATCCCCGATCCGCCGCCAGAGATGAAAATTGCGCGTGTCTGTGTCATTATCAAAGCGTCCTGTCACAAAGCGGGATTATTATAACAATGCCAGGTAAAGATCGCCACCGCGCCGCGATGCGGCCGCCAGCTCTCCGCCAGCGCGCGGGTGGTGCGTTCATCGGGCCGCGTGTCGAGCGCCAGCAACCGTGCAAGGCCAGCCTGCACGGCCAAGTCCCCGGCGGGCCAGATATCGGCGCGGCCTTCGGCAAACAGCAGATAGATTTCCGCCGACCAGCGGCCAATCCCCTTGATTGCGGTCAGCAGCGCGATGGCCGCTTCGTCATCGGCGGGCAGATCGTCAAAATCGATGTCGCCCGCCACCACTTTGTCGCACAACGACCACGCATAGCTCTGCTTCTGCCGCGACAGGCCGCAGCCGCGCAAATCATCGGCGCTGGCCGCCAGCACCGCAGCGGGGGTGATTTCAGGGCCCAGCAAAGCCTCAATCCGCGCCCAGACCGACGCAGCGGCTGCCACGCTGACTTGTTGGCCGACAATCGTGCGCAACAGCGTGATCCAGCCGCGCGCGCGCAAGCGCGGTTCGGGATAGCCGACGCGGGTGATCGCCTCGGCCAAGGGCGCGCTGATCCGCCCGGCGTGGTCCAGCCCATCGCGAATCTGTTCGACATTCAGCCCCATCCGCCCATCCTTTTCGCCCCGTATAAGGGTGAGTCTTGCCAAAGTCACACGCGGGCGATAGCAGCCGCCTCCGACAGACGACAGATGCGCATGACGAGGGAGTTTGGGGACAATGCCGAAGCTGACAGTGATCAACCGCGCGGGCGAAGCCAGCACCATCACCGCCACCACCGGCACCACCGTGATGGAAGCGATCCGCGACAACGGCTTTGACGAATTGCTGGCGCTGTGCGGCGGGTGCTGTTCGTGCGCGACGTGCCACGTCTATGTCGATCCGGCGTTTGCCGACAAGCTGGCCAAGTTGAGCGAAGATGAAAACGATCTGCTCGACAGTTCCGACCACCGGTCGGCCCAATCACGCCTGTCGTGCCAATTGCCGATCACCGACGCGCTCGACGGGCTGATCGTGACTATCGCACCAGAAGATTGAGCGGATCGGGTAGGGGAGGCAATCATGGCACAGCGGTTCGGGCTTAGCGCGGTTTTCGCAACGATCATCGCCAGCCTGCTGGCGCTGATGCCGCTGCCCGCGCTGGCGCGGCCGGTCCTGCTGATCTCGATTGACGGGTTGCGCCCCGGCGATGTCATCAATGCGCGCCAGCGCGGGCTGGATTTGCCCAATCTGACCGCATTTCTGACCACCGGCGCTTATGCCACGGGCGTGATCGGCGTGCTGCCGACGCTGACATATCCCAGCCACACCACGCTGATGACGGGTCAATCCCCCGCCCGCCACGGCATCGTGGCCAATACCACGTTCGACCCGCTGCATATCAATGACGATGGCTGGTTCTGGTATGCGCAGGACAACAAGGCCGATACGCTGTGGGATGCGGCGTTCCGCGCGCGGCTGACCACCGGCAATGTGCATTGGCCGGTGTCGGTCGGGGCAGGCCATGTCACGTGGAACCTGCCGCAGATCTGGCGAACCGGCCATGCCGATGATCGCAAGCTGGTGCGCGCGCTGGCCACCCCCGGACTGGTCGCCGAAATCGAAGCGCAACGCCGCGAAGGTTATGCCGATGGCAAAGACGAAACGCTGCCCGGCGACAAAGTGCGCGCCGGTTTTGCCCAATCGCTGATCCGCCACCATCAGCCCGGTTTCCTCACCGTCTATCTGACGGCGCTCGATCATCAGCAGCATCTGACCGGCCCCGGATCGCCCGAAGCGCACCGCACGTTGGAAACCATCGATGGGCTGGTGGGCGATATCATCACGGTGGAGCGCCAGTTCCACCCCGATGCGGTCATCGCGGTGGTCAGCGATCACGGCTTTGCCCCGGTCGATACCGCAGTCAATTTGTTCCGCCCGTTCATCGACGCCGGGCTGATTTCGGTCGATGGCAGCGGCGCGATCTCCGGCTGGGAGGCGACTCCGTGGGCAACCGGCGGGTCTTATGCCGTGGTGCTGGCGCGGCCCGGCGATGCCGCCTTGCGCGCCAAAGTCGCTGCTTTGCTCGACCGGCTGGCCGCTGACCCAGCGGCGCACATCGCGCAAGTGGTGACAGAGCCAGACATCGCCGCGCTCGGCGGCAACCCGCGCGCGGCGTTCTATGTCAATCTGCGACTGGGCGCAGTGGCCACGCCCTATTTGGGCAGGGACAAGCCACTGACGCTGCCATCAACCGGCACCAAAGGTATGCACGGCTATTTCCCCGCCGCGCCCGAAATGCGATCAACCTTTCTGATCGCCGGTCCCGGCATCGCCAAAGCGCGCGATCTGGGCGAAATCGACATGCGCGCCATCGCCCCGACTTTGGCCCGCGCGATGGGCGCAACGCTGCCCGCCGCAGAAAAACCCCCTTTGCCGATCCTGCCCTGACGATAGCAAATCAAGGTCCTCCCCCTTTGGGGGAGGAGCTGGGATGGTAGCCCACGCCCTCGCCCTACACCACCAACCCAGCCGTCTCCGGCAATCCGCACATCAGATTAAGGCTTTGCACCGCCGCGCCACTGGCACCTTTGCCCAAGTTATCAAGCTCGGCGATCAGCCGCGCCTGACTGCCATCGGCGCTGGCGATCACGTGCAGCCGCAACCCGTCCCAACCTGGCGCACCTTCACGCAGCACGATCTCACCGCTGGCGGGCGCTGCCTCGGCCACGCTGACCACCGCTGATCCGGCATAGAACGCCGCCAGCGCAGCGCGCAAAGCAGCCGGATCGGGCGCGCCGGGGATGATTGCCAGAGGCAGCGGCACTTCGACCACCATGCCGCGATAGGCCGCAACCACCGCCGGGCAAAACAGCGGCGCAATCGCCAGATGCGCATAAGCCTGCATTTCGGGCCCATGTTTGTGCCCGAATTCGAGCGCATAGCCGCGCCACGCCAAATCCGCTTCTTGCGCCATCCGCGCGATCAGCGCTTTGCCCCCGCCCGAATAGCCCGACACCGCATGGCACGCATAAGGCCACGCCACCGGCAGCAACCCCGCGCGCACGAGCGGCGCGAGCAATGCGATGAACCCGGTGGGATAGCACCCCGGATTGGACACGCGCCGCGCCGCCGCCACCGCATCGCGCCCGACCACTTCGGGAAACCCATATGTCCAGCCCGGCGCAACACGATGCGCGCTCGATGCATCGATCACGCGGGTGCGGTCATTGGTAATTAGTGCAACCGCATCGCGCGCGGCATCATCGGGCAAGCACAAGATCGCCACATCGGCAGCATTGAGCGCTTCGGCACGCGCGCGCACATTTTTGCGCTGGGCATCATCGAGTGCGATCAGCGCAAATTCATTGCGCCCTGCCAGCCGCGCGGCGATTTCCAGCCCGGTGGTCCCCGCGGCGCCATCAATAAACAGCGTAGTAGTCACACCGCCTCCAGCGCGCTGATCGGCACATAGCCGACCAGACCCGCCTCATCGTGCTGACCCCAAGCCCAGCCGCCCGCCAGATCGAGCACATTGAACCGCGCGCCCGGTGCCAGCGTGGTCAGCACCGGTGCATCGGCTGCAGCGCTGCGCACCAGCGCGGCCCCGCCTGCACCCACGCGATGCGGCATCGGTACGGCATAATGCGGCACGAAAATCCGCCCGGCGCAGCGGATATGCGCCAGATCACCGCGCACTGGGCGGTGCAACGGGTCAAACGCTTCGGACGGGCGCGCCAGCACAAAGTCGCGCCCGGTCAAAGCGTCAAAGTCCGGTCCAGCCGGATCGTCGGGCAAGAGTTCAGCACTCAAAGGTCGGGTATCCCGCAGCGGCAAAGTGCGGCGGTTAGGCGAATTGGCCATGGCGTTCAAGCATCACGGCCATAGCGCGCCAGCAACAGCCCCCACGCGGCGCGCAACCCCAGCGCTTCGCCGCCTTTGGGCCGCCCCGGCAGGCCGGTCGGGCGCCAGGCAAACGTATCGAAGTGCACCCAGTCCAGCCCATTGCCGACAAACCGGTCAAGGAACAGCGCCGCCACCACTGCCCCGGCAAACCCGGTCGCATGGCTGTTGACCAGATCGGCGACATCGGATTTCAACCAGTCACGATAGGCCTGGTGCAGCGGCAGCCGCCACACCGGATCATCGCGATCCAGCCCGGCAGCACTCAGCGCGGCAGCGGTATCGTCATGGCGGGCGAACATCGCGGGCAGATCGGGGCCAAGCGCCACACGCGCCGCGCCAGTCAGCGTGGCAAAATCGATCAGCAGCGCCGGGCCCGCCGCGCAAGCGCGCGTCAAAGCATCGGCCAGCACCAGCCGCCCTTCGGCATCGGTGTTGGTAATTTCGACCGACAGCCCGGCGCGGGATCGCAAGATATCACCCGGCCGCATGGCATTGCCCGCCACCGCGTTTTCCACCGCCGGGATCAGCAGATGCAGCCGCACCGGCAAGCCATGGTCCATCACCAGCCCGGCGAGCGCGAGCGCATGGGCCGCGCCGCCCATATCCTTTTTCATCAGCGCCATGCCCGCGCTCGGCTTCAAGTCCAGCCCGCCGCTGTCAAAGCAGACGCCTTTGCCGATGATGCCCACGCGCGGATGGCGCGGATCGCCCCATTCCAGTTCGATCAGGCGCGGGGCATGGTGGCGCGATGCGGCGCGCCCCACCGCGTGAACCATCGGATAATCGCGTTCGAGCGCATCGCCCGTGGCCACATGGATCTCCGCGCCATGGCGTTTGGCGAGCGCGCGCGCCTCGGTTTCCAATTGCGCCGGGCCCATGTCTTCGGCGGGGGTATTGACCAGATCGCGCACCAGCATGATCGCGCCCGCTTCGGCCTGGGCCGGGGCAATTGCGCGCAAGTCCGTGGTCAACAGCACGCGCGGTTCGGGGCTGGCCCCATCGGTCTTGTAGCGGTCAAACCGGTATTGCGCGGCGATCCACCCCACCAGCGCCGCCGCCAGCCCCGGCACGCCCGATTGCGCCGGGTGTGCCACGATGCGATACGTTCCGCCCGGCAGCGTTTCCGCCAACCGCGCCAGACACCACGTGCCAAGCGCGGCGCGCGGTTCGATCCCGCCCAACGCCAGCCAGCCCGCGCCATCGGGCACAATGGCCACATCGCCGGGCGCAGCAGCAAATTTCTGGGCCGCCAAGACCGCGCGCTGCCCTTCGGACAGCGCGCGCAACAGACTGTCCCATCCGGCTTTGTCCACGAGATGAAGGGCAATTGCCGCTTGCCCACGGTCCGGTTCGATCACTGCATTGCGTTCGGTCATCGCGCCAGACTTAGACCTCCGCGCGCAAAGTGCAATCGCCCCCTCTCGCCAGACGCGCGCTGCGCCGCTACAGTGCGGGCATGACCGACTATGTGATCGCCGATGAAACCGATTTGCAGCCGCGCGACGGCACGATCAAGCTGCACGGCCCCGCCGGATTTGCCGGAATGCGCAAGGCCGGGCGGCTGGCGGCAGAAATCCTTGACGCGCTGGTGCCGCTGGTGGTGCCCGGCGCGGTGACTGCCGATCTCGATGCCGTGGTGCGCGACATGACGCTGGCGGCGGGCGCGCTGCCCGCCACGCTCGGCTATCGCGGCTATGCCCATTCGTGCTGCATTTCGATCAACCATGTGGTGTGCCACGGCATTCCTTCGGACCGCGTGCTGCGCGATGGCGATATCGTCAATATCGATGTCACGCCGCTGCTTGATGGCTGGCACGGCGATACCAGCCGGATGTTCCTTGTCGGCGATGTGCCGCTCAAGGCGCGGCGGCTGGTCGATGTGACGTATGAATGCCTGATGATCGGGATTGAAGCCGCGCGCCCCGGTGCCCGGCTGGGCGATATTGGCGCAGCGATTCAAGACCATGCCGAACGCCAGCGCTATGGCGTGGTGCGCGAATTCTGCGGGCACGGGGTGGGCCGCCTGTTCCACGATGCGCCCGAAGTGGTCCATGCCGCGCGCGCGGGCACCGGGCCGGAACTGCGCCCCGGCATGATCTTTACCATCGAGCCGATGATCAATCTGGGCAAAGCGGCGGTCAAACTGCTCGATGACGGCTGGACCGCCGTTACGCGCGACCGGTCGTTGTCCGCACAATTCGAACATTCGGTGGGCATTACCGAACAGGGCTGCGAGATTTTCACCGAAAGCCCGGCAGGGCTGCATCGCCCGCCTTATGAGCCCGCAGCCGCTGCCTGATTATTAAGCAGGCCTTGCGCAAATTTTGCGCATGGGCAGGCCATTGCGCGCGCCAGATACCGCGCATTTTGCGGCTTTCGCAAAGCGCTTCAATCGCCTAGAAATCCGGCATCGCACGTGGCACGATTCTTGGATGGATTGGGCGACAACGGGTAACACCTGCGGGACTGTCAGGCGTCGGCACCAACGCCGCGCGCGCGGGCGGCCCGGATTTTAGGGGTCAGATCGAGTGAAGAAGATCGAAGCGATCATCAAACCCTTCAAACTGGATGAAGTGAAGGAAGCGCTCCACGAAGTTGGCGCATCGGGCATCACTGTTACCGAGGCCAAAGGCTTTGGCCGTCAGAAAGGCCATACCGAACTCTATCGCGGTGCCGAATATGTCGTCGATTTCCTGCCCAAAGTGAAACTCGAAGTGGTCGTTGCCGACGCGTTGGTTGAACGCGTGGTCGAAGCGATTGCCCAAGCGGCCAAGACCGGCCGCATCGGCGATGGCAAGATTTTCGTGATTCCGGTCGAAAGCGCGTTGCGCATCCGCACCGGCGAACGCGACGACGACGCGATCTGATCGCCCCGGCGCGCCGCTAGCCGCTGGCATGGCGGCGCGCGCGGGATGTCTGTCCACTGGCAGGGCGGGGGCCGGCCAGCAGGGGCAGTTCCACCCATCACCCCGCACTTTTATGATCGCCCCGCGCGCCGGGGCAACCAGAAGGATCACCAATGGCAAATGCGACGGACATTCTCGCCCGGATCAAAGACGAAGAGATCGAATGGGTTGATCTGCGGTTCACCGACCCCAAGGGTAAGTGGCAGCATCTGACGATGGTCTCATCGGTGCTCGGCGAAGATGAACTCGAAGACGGGCTGATGTTCGACGGATCATCGATCGAAGGCTGGAAGGCGATCAACGAATCCGACATGATCCTGAAGCCCGATCTCGATTCGGTCTATATCGATCCGTTCTCGGCCTCGCCCATGCTGATCATCAATTGCGACATCGTCGAACCTTCGACCGGTGAACTCTATTCGCGCGATCCGCGTTCGACCGCCAAGCGCGCCGAAGCGTTCCTGAAATCGACCGGGATCGGCGATACCGTCTATGTCGGCCCCGAAGCCGAATTCTTCGTGTTCGACGATGTCACGTTCTACGATGGCTATGACGGCAACGGGTTCCGCATCGACGATATCGAATTGCCGACCAACACTGGCAAAGCCTATGACGGCGGCAATCTCGGCCACCGTCCGCGCGCCAAGGGCGGCTATTTCCCGGTCGCGCCGGTCGACAGCCTCGTCGATATTCGCGGCGAAATGGTCAAGACGATGCTCGACATGGGCCTGCCCTGCGACAAGCATCACCACGAAGTCGCCGCCGCGCAGCACGAACTCGGGCTGACTTTCGGCACGCTGGTGCAGACCGCCGACCGGATGCAGATCTACAAATATGTCGTGCATCAGGTTGCGCAAGCTTATGGCAAGACGGCGACTTTCATGCCCAAGCCGATCAAGTCCGACAACGGCTCGGGGATGCACACGCACATTTCGATCTGGGACAAAGGCACGCCACTGTTTGCCGGTAATGGCTATGCCGGGCTGTCAGACATGTGCCTGTACTTCATCGGTGGCGTGATCAAACACGCCAAAGCGCTCAACGCGTTTACCAACCCCACCACCAACAGCTATAAGCGGCTGGTGCCGGGCTATGAAGCGCCGGTGCTGCTGGCGTATTCGGCGCGCAACCGTTCGGCATCGTGCCGTATCCCTTATGGGGCCGGTGCCAAAGCCAAGCGCGTGGAATTCCGCTTCCCCGATGCGATGGCCAATCCCTATCTTGCTTATGCCGCGCTGCTGATGGCCGGGCTTGACGGGATCAAGAACAAGATTCACCCCGGCGAAGCGATGGACAAGAACCTTTACGATCTTCCGCCCGAAGAACTGTCGCTGGTGCCGACCGTGTGCGGCAGCTTGCGCGAGGCGCTGAACGCACTCGAAGCAGACCACGCCTTCCTGCTTGATGGTGGCGTGTTCACCCAGGATCAGATCGAAGCCTATATCGAACTGAAATGGCCCGAAGTGTCGCGCTGGGAAACCACCCCGTCGGCAGTCGAATTCGATATGTACTACAGCGCTTAATCGCGACAGATTGCGCGTAAGGCGGCGCCCGGACATAGCGTCCGGGCGCCGTTTTTTGTTGCAGCGCGATAAAGGCATTGGGGTTTTCCACAAGCGCGCTGCCGCGACGGGACGAGCAGTGGGATGGACACGGCGAAGCGAGCCGCCCGCAGGGTTCGCGAATCGGCGCAACCCCCTAGAAAAATCTGATGCAGCGCCATTCCATCGTCCGTACTTTTGCCGCTCTGTTGGCGCTCTTGAGCGTGGTGGCCATGCCCCCAGTCGTGCAGGCGCGGATCCAATGCGTGGCTTTTGCGCGGCACAATTCGGCGGTGCAGCTTGCCGGAAATGCCCGCGACTGGTGGACCAACGCCGCAGGGGCCTATGACCGGGGCACTGCCCCGCGTCGCGGCGCGGTCATCGCGTTTCGCGCCACGCGGGCGATGCCGATGGGCCATGTCGCCGTGGTCAGCAGTGTGCTTGATGATCGCCACGTTTTGCTGAACCACGCCAATTGGTCGCGCCCCGGCATGGTCGAGCGCGGGGTAATGGCGGTTGATGTGTCGGACGCGGGTGACTGGTCGCAAGTACGGGTATGGTTTGCCCGCACGGGCGCGCTTGGCTTGCGCCCTTCCCCGGCATTCGGTTTCATCTATCCCGATACCGTTACTGCCGCCCTATCGCCGGCAGAAGGGCGTGATGCACCCCTTCGGGTGCCCGCTCTCCTAGAGCGGAATGCGATTAGATTGAATCGCATTCCGCTCTAGAGTCTGTGTTTTCGCGTGATTTATTGCAAAAAACCGGTTCCCACTTTTTTGCATCACGCTCTAAAATAAGCACGCGAAAGCAGATAGTCTCGCGCACATTATAGTCTCGCGCACATTGCAGATCGATCCGGTCGCGGCAGGAGCGAGATTGGCTGACGGCGGTACCGCCAGCCCGTTTCACTGTCCGTCGCTGGCGATGCGCCAGCGCAGCCAGGGGTGGTTTGCGCTGGTTGCGGCGACAGTGCGGACCGTGCCGCTGGCCAGATTGATCGTCATGCCGCCGGTGCGCGCCAACAACGCAGCATCGACGCGCAAGCTACGCGGGTGGCAACTGGCGGGCAGCGTATAGTCGGCGATCACGATATCGCTCTGAGCGCAGGCCGGGGCCAGCGTTTCGGGATCGATGCGGCGATGGCTGTGCGCGATCAGCAGCACGCTGCGGCGGCCCGCGCGGGTCAGCGCCAGCGCGCAGAAATCATGCGTGCAACGCGCGCCGGGCCAGTCTTCGAGCGCTTGCGGAATCCCGGCCATGCCTGCGGCCTGCAACAGGCTGTCGCGTGCCAGATGCCCGCGCGTTTCGCCCAGCACCACCAGATCGGGGCCAAGCCCGGTAATCCCGACGTGCCGCCCATCGCCCGCGATCAGAATATCGGGCGCGCGCGTTCCGGCCAGCGCCGCCGCGCCGATTACGGCGGGAATCAGGCCATACCAGCGCACCCGCCCGCTCCACAGCGCAAGCCACAGCAGCCCGGCGACACACAGCGCAAACACCCCGCCCGGCATCATCGGCAGCGTGGTGACCGCGCCCGGCAGGCTGGCGGTGGTGTGCGCAATCCACAGCATTGCGTCGAGCGATTGGCCCGTCGCCCACCACGCCGGTGCGCCGCACCCGATCAGATCGAGCGCGAGCGCCAGCGCGAGCAGCGGCATCGTCACCAGCGTCATCAGCGGGATCGCCAAGAGATTGGCAAAAGCACCATAGACCCCGTTGCGGTGAAAGTGGAACAGCGCAATCGGCATCAGCGCGGCTTCGATCACCAGCCCGCTGATCAGCAGCATCGCGCCGTGCCGCGCCAGCCGGATTACCGCGCTTTCATCGCGCCGCGCGATAAAGCGTTTGACCGGCGCGGCACCATAGAGCGCGATGACCGCGATGACCGCGCCAAAGCTCATCTGAAAGCTTGGCCCCAGCACCGCTTCGGGCCAGAACAGCATCACCACCAGCGCCGCCGCCGCGAGCAGCCGCATCGACAGCGGATCGCGCCCAAGCGCGAGCGCGCCCAGCACCAGCACCGCGCCTGCGGCAGACCGGATCGTCGGCACTTGCGACCCGGTAATCAGGCAATAGGCCACCCCCGCCAGCGCGCCGCCGAGCGCCGCCAGCAGCGGCAACCGTACGCGCAGCGCCAGCCACGGGATCAGCGCCAGCGTGCGCAGCAGCAGCAGATAGACCCCGGCGATCACCGCGCTGACATGCAACCCGCTGATCGACAGCAAATGCGCAAACCCGGCATCGCGCATCGCATCGGCATCGGCGCGCGCAATCGCACCGCGATCCCCGCTGACCAGCGTGGCCGCAATCGCGCCTGCCGATCCGGGCAAATGCGCCACGACATGCGCGTGGAGCGCCGCTTGCACCCGGCGCAGCGACGGGCGCGGCGGGGCGCTTTCGATCAGCGTGACCGGCCCGGCCAGCGATCCGGTCGCGCCAATCCCGGCAAACCACGCGGCAAACGCGAAATCGTGCGCACCGGGCAACATTGGCGGAGGCGGCGGGCCGATCCGCGCGCGCGCCGTGATCGTCGCCCCGACGATTAGGCCGGGCTGGTCGAGCGCGTCGGGCACGATCACTTTGACCAGCATGGGCCGCTCCACCCCGGCGATGCGCGCTGCCAGCACGATTTGCACCGGCCCGGCTCCGCCCGTGTCGATCCGGTCAACCACGCGCCCAGTCAGCATCGCGGTCTGGCGTAAAGCCAGCGGTGGCGTGCCGACGAGCGCCGATTTCGCCCAAATCGTGGTGCAACCCGCCGCCACCATCAGCGCCATGGCCATGATCGCGCGCGCGGTATGGTCCGCCCCGGTGCCGCGCCCCAGCAGCGCGGCGAACACCATGGCCGCAGCGCACAAGGCGATCAGCGCCGCCCATTGCCATGGCCCCGGCAGTGCCGCCCAGCCCGCGATTCCCGCGCCAAATCCGACCGCGAGCCAAGGTCCGCGTTCGAACGGACGGGCGTCAAGGAATTGTTCAATGGTGCGCTGCACACTGGACAAGCGCGCCAAACTGCCGCAATGCCCGGCGGGGCTGAGCGGTGGTCCGGCGTCGTGATTCACGCTGGCTGCGGCAGAGTCTGCGGGCAGCGGCGGGGATCGTGCGAACGCAGGGTCTGCCATAGCTTGCGAACAAAAGGGATTGCGCCGGGGATGGCAAGTGCGACTGTGACCAGTTCTGCCGATTTGGCCCGCAATCCGGCGGTCGTCACCCGTTTTGCCCCTTCGCCCACCGGATTTCTGCACATCGGCGGCGCGCGCACCGCGCTGTTCAACTGGCTGTTCGCGCGCCACCACGGCGGGACATATCTGGTGCGGATCGAAGATACCGATCGCGCGCGGTCAACCGATGCCGCCATCGCCGCGATTTTCGACGGGCTTGGCTGGCTGGGGCTCGAAGGCGATGCGCCGCCAGTGTTCCAGTTTGCCCGATCCGACCGCCATGCCGAAGTCGCGCACCGCTTGCTCGCCGCTGGTCATGCCTATCGCTGCTATCTGACGCAGGCCGAATTGGCCGCGCGGCGCGAAGCCGCAGCCGCCGAACGCCGCCCGTTCCGCATCGACAGCGAATGGCGCGATGCCGACCCTGCGACTTGGCCCGACGATCAGCCATATGTCATCCGCATTAAGGCCCCGCGCGACGGCGAAAGCGTGATCGATGATCTGGTGCAGGGCCGCATCACCGTGAGCAACCGCGAACTCGATGATTTCGTGATTCTGCGCGGCGACGGCACGCCGACATATATGCTCGCGGTGGTGGTCGATGATCATGATATGGGCGTGACCCACGTGATCCGGGGCGATGACCATATCAACAATGCCTTTCGCCAGCGCGTTGTCATCGACGCCATGCATACGATTGAACAAGCCGACGGTACCGGGGCTTGGCCGCTTCCCGCTTATGCGCATATCCCGCTGATTCACGGGGCCGACGGGGCGAAACTGTCAAAGCGGCACGGCGCGCTGGGGGTCGATGCCTATCGCGATGAGCTGGGCCTGTTGCCCGAGGCGGTGGTCAACTATCTGCTGCGGCTCGGCTGGGGGCACGGCGATGACGAGATCATCACGCGCGACCAAGCGGTGGCATGGTTCGATATTGCCGCGGTCAACAAAGGCGCGGCGCGGTTCGACCTCAAAAAGCTGCTCAATGTCAACGCGCTCTATCTGCGCCAGGCCGATGATGCGCGGCTGGCGGGCTTGATCGCGCCCATGCTGGGGCTGACCGATGCGGCGCAAGCGGACGTGCTGACAGCGGCGATGCCGGTGCTCAAAGTGCGCGCCGCCGATCTTAACGAACTGGCGCAAGGCGCGCGGTTCCTGTTTGCGCAGCGCCCGATCACGCCCGATGACAAAGCCGCCGCGCTGTTGAGCCAAGCCGCGCGCCCTGTGCTGGATGCGGTGTTCACCCGGCTGCATGCCACGCCCGACTGGACGCTGCCCGCGCTCGAAGCCGCGCTTAAGGCCTTGGCCGAAGAGCTGGGCATGGGCCTTGGCAAGATCGCCCAGCCGCTGCGCGCCGCGCTGACCGGTGCGACCACATCGCCGGGGATTTACGATGTGCTGGTGCTGCTCGGGCGCGATGAAGCGCTGGGCCGGATCGGTGACCAGCGCGTGCCCGCACCGATCACCTGATCGCGCGGGCGCTATTCAGACAGACTTATCAGACCGGGTTCCCGGCCACTATTGCACGAGGAGGTATCAGACGTGAGCGAGAACCAGGCAACGCTGAACATCGATGGCAAGACCATCGACCTGCCGGTGCATAGCGGGACCATCGGCCCCGACGTGATCGACGTGCGCAAGCTCTATGCCCAGACCGGCGCGTTTACCTATGACCCCGGCTTTACCAGCACGGCAAGCTGCGACAGCGCGATTACTTATATCGATGGCGATGAAGGCGTGCTGCTGCACCGGGGCTATCCCATCGGGCAATTGGCGGAAAATTCGTCGTTCATGGAAGTCAGCTATCTGCTGCTCAACGGCGAATTGCCCAGCCAGGCGGAGCTTGACGATTTTTCGCGCACGATCACGCGGCACACGATGGTGCACGAGCAGTTGAGCAGCTTTTACAGCGGGTTTCGCCGCGATGCGCATCCGATGGCGGTGATGTGCGGGGTGGTCGGCGCGCTGTCGGCGTTCTATCACGATTCGACCGATATTGCCGATCCGGTCTTGCGCAAGATCAGTTCGCACCGGCTGATCGCCAAGATCCCGACGATTGCCGCGATGGCCTACAAATATTCGGTCGGCCAGCCTTTCGTCTATCCCGACAACCGGCTGTCTTATACCGGCAATTTCCTGCGCATGACGTTTGCGGTGCCAGCGGAGGAATACCATGTCGTGCCCGAAGTGGAAAAGGCGCTCGACCGCATCTTTATCCTTCATGCCGATCATGAACAGAACGCATCGACATCGACCGTGCGGTTGGCGGGATCATCGGGGGCCAATCCGTTTGCCTGCATGGCGGCGGGGATTGCCTGTCTGTGGGGCCCCGCGCATGGTGGCGCGAACGAGGCCGCGCTCAATATGTTGCGCGAAATCGGTACGCCGGATCGCATCCAACACTATATTGATCGCGCCAAGGACAAGAACGATCCGTTCCGCCTGATGGGATTTGGCCACCGCGTCTACAAAAACTATGACCCGCGCGCGACGGTCATGCAGTCTACCGTGCGCGAAGTGTTTCAGGCGTTGAACGTCACCGATCCGCTGTTTGAAACCGCGCTGCGGCTCGAAGAAATCGCGCTGAGCGATCCCTATTTCGTCGAGAAAAAGCTGTTCCCCAATGTCGATTTCTATTCGGGGATCATCCTGTCGGCCATCGGATTTCCGACCACGATGTTCACCGTGCTGTTCGCGCTGGCGCGCACGGTTGGCTGGGTGGCACAATGGAACGAGATGATCGCCGATCCAGGCCAGAAAATCGGCCGCCCGCGCCAGTTGTACACCGGCCCGACGCCGCGCGATTATGTTCCGCTAGCGCAACGGTAAGCGCGCGGGAAGCGTCAGCACGAACCTTGCGCCCGCATCGGACGCAAGGTTCGGCCCGCGCCCGGCGACGACCAGATCACCGCGCATCGCGCGCGCCAGCCGCCGCGCGATATAGAGCCCCAGCCCAGCCCCGCCATCACCGCTGCGGCCCAGCCGTTCGAACTTGTTGAACACGCTGATCGCCTGTTCGTCGCTCAACCCCGGACCTTGATCGGCGACGGCAATCCATGCGTGCGCGCCATCGCTGCCGCACGTCATGGTAATGGTCGATTGCGCCGGGCTGTAACGGATCGCATTGGTCACCAGGTTGAGCAGGATCTGCATCACCCGGCGTGCTTCGCCGATGGCCGGAACCGGGCTGGGCATGGGCGGGACCACCAGCGTGATATCGCGTTCGGCGGCGCGGATTGTCAGCATCGCGGCGGCGCGGCGGGCGCAATCGGCACAATCGATGGCATCGCGCGCGGGCATGAAGTCGGGCGATTCGACCGCGTCGAGATCGGCCATGTCTTCGACCAGCGCCAGCAAGTGGCGCGCCGCTTCGGCAATATCGGCGGCATACATGGCATAATCGTCGGCCAATGGACCAATCAGCCGGGTGCGGATGATTTCGGCGCTCGCCATGATGCGGCGCACCGGCTGCCGCAAGGCCGGGGCCAGATCGCGCCCGATCAGCCGACTGTCACTGGCGAGTGCCGGTGCCGGAGCGGTAATGGCGATCATCGGTGCCGCTGCATCGGGCAAGACCAGCAGGTCAAACCCGGCATCGCTCCTGGGCAGCAGCCGGGCGCGCCACACCGTTGGCGATCCCGCCAGCCGAAACGCCACATCATCCAGCATCCGCCAGTGCAGCGGGTGGTGCGTTGCCACGCCGATCAGATCAACCGCAGCGTGCCACGGCTGGCGCGCCGCGCGCCACCGATCGGCAAGCGCGGCGAGCGCCGGATCGTCGCCCGCCGCTTCGCGCAGATCGACCGCCAGCACGCGCTGTTCGCTGTCGAGCAGCCCATGGACGGCGGCAATCTGGTTCAGCACTGCGTCTGCCGTATCGAGTTCGCCCAGCGTATCACCCGCCAGCCGCCACTGCGTCAACGCGATGCGGGTGCCGTGTGGGTCGGGCGTGGCTTCGGCCAGAAAGGTAATCGGTTTGCCATCATCGACCGCGCGGATACGGCGCATTTGTGCCACTCCGGCAACGCGGGTCTGGCGCACCAAGGTCAGCAGCGCGGGCACCGCCAGCACCCCTGCGGGATCACCGCCACAGCGCTGATGCAATGCGGCCAGCGTGACATCCGCCTCGACCAGCCGGTCTGCCAGATCGCACCGGCCTTGCACGGGCGCTGGCGCGCTCATCGCCCCAGCACCTGTTCGGCAGCAGTGCCATCGGCGACACCGGCGACCAGCGCGGGATCGGCATCAGGACGGATGGCCAGCAATTGCCGCGCGGCGTGATCGCGCGGCAATCCGGCAGCGCGCAGCAGCAACGCGAGCCTGATCGGGGTATCTTCGGCCATGGCCAGTGCCACCGTTTCGCGCGAACACCCGGCGGCACCCGCCAATGCGGTCAAAAACAACGCCAGACCGGCCTCGTCGATGCGCAACGCCCGCAGCGTGTCGCTTCCAAGCCCCGCCAGCGCGCGTTCAAGCAGCACAAGCCGTGTCGCCGGGGCGTCGGGCGAACGGTGCGCCGAGGCAGGATCGCCACCCGCCGCAGCGGCAATCTGCTGCGCCAAATGGTGCAGATCGCCGGGCAATTCGGCCAATGGCAGCCGCATCTGTCGCAGCGCTTCGCCCATGCGGGTTTGCGCGGTGACGAGCGCAGTGGTCAGCATCGCGGCATCATTGCCGACCACCTCGGGATCGAGCCGCCGTTGCCACAGCGGTGGCAACACCGGGTCAAGCGCGCGCTGTTCGGCCAGCGCGCTCGCCACCCGCCATTCGACCACGAGCGCATGAAGATGCGCCATGACCGGGCGATTGGCGGCCAACAGATCGCGTACCCGGTCGATCATCACGTGTCCGCTATCGGCCAGTTGGCGGGCCAGATCCCCCGCCAGCGCGCGCGCGCGGATTACCGTTTCGTCATCGAGCAGCCGCGCGGGGCCAAGCACGACATGCTGTTCCAGCGCGCTGGCGATAGCAGCGAGGCGATCATCGGCGCGTGCCAGTTGCAGCGGGATATCGTCGGCGGGCCTCGCCGCCGCACCGGGGGCAAAATCAGCGTGGATCATCGCGCGCCACCCGCCTGCGCCGGGGTCATCGTCATCGCCCAGATCACCAGCGCAAGCGCGCCAGCGCGCAAGCACACGTCAAACGGCAGCAAAGCGCTGGTCACCGCCAGCGCCGCCCCGGCCACCAGCCGATCGCGCAGCCACCATGTCCAGCGACCGCCGGGCAGCACGCGGGGCAACCAGTGCAGCAGCAACATCGCCATGACCGGGGCAAACCAGCGGACCACCACCGGCACATCGGAAAGCTGGCTGCGCCACACCGCCAGCACGACGAAGGCCCCATCGATCATCAGTTCGAACCACTGCCCGACGGGGGCAGACCGGCCCGGTTCAAGCAGCGATTGCTGTTCAATCCGCGATACCAGCGTGGCCACCCTCGCCAACACCCAGGCGAGCGCAAGCAGCACGAAACCGGGGGTGCGCCAGCCGAACCAACCCGATCCGAGCGCGAGCAGCAGCGCCACCACCCCGCCCAGTGCCACGACCCATGGCCGGGTTCCGGCATGGAGCAACGCGGGGCCCGCCGCTTGCACGATGCGTGCGGCGATCCATTCACCCGGGCTGCGCCCGCGCGCGCTGTCGGTGTGCAAGTGCAGCCACACCGGCTCGATCCGCTGCGCTTCGGCTTCGCTGCGAACCAGCGCCCAGCGCCCGTCGGCGGCCACCGCTTCGGGCAACAGGTGCAGCGGCACCCGCGCCTGGACCGCCAGCCGCAGCAGTGCGGCGGGGGCATTCCATTCGGGCGGAAGATCGCCCAATCCTGCCACCACCCGACCCGGCAGGCGCATCGCCCCGGCGCTGGCATGATTGATATCGATACGTTCAAATCCGGCGGCAAGGCCCGCTTCAACCGGCAGCGCCAGCACGCCGCGTGCTTCGCCCAACTGCGCCAGCGCGATTTCGGGCAGCGCGAGCAGGTCATCGGCCAGCACGATCAGATCATCATCAGCGTTGACCAGCGGAAGCAGTGCATGGGCTGTGGCAATCGCATGAAACCGCGCGCCCGCCGCCTCTGTTGCGCGTTGCAGGGCGATCACGCCGCTCGTCAGCGTTTCGGTTACCAGCACCACCCGCGTGCACCCCAGCGCCAGCACCAGCCCCAATTGATGGCGCGCCAGTGATCGTCCGCCGATCGTCAGATCGCCGCGCAAGCCTTGCGGTGCGCCCGCAACGGCATCAGTCAGGGACAGCAAGGCGACGCGCAACGAACCTGTTCTCCTTCAATCCCTGCCGGTTGACCCGGCCAGCACCGAATCCCCGCTGCCGGTCATCGCGGCGTGGTCCGCCTATGGTTAAGGCAGGGTTACACAGCCGTCAAAAACCGTGCTAGAGTAGAGCGCATGAACGGCAGAACCCGCATTTTCGCGCTTGATGGCAGCCCGGTCGAGGCCGACCTGCCCGACGATCAGCCGCCCGGGCGCCAGCCGCCCGCTGATGCCGATACCAGTATCGACCCGCCACCGCCAGCGGTGTTCGATCCGCCCGGTGCCCGGCGCTGGATCGTGCCGGGTGTGGCCGCTGCGCTGATCGCGGCCTGGACCGGAGCGTTTGCGTTGGGCAAAGCCGGGACACTACATGGCCCGTTACACGCCGACACGCTGGTCGAGTGGGTGGCGCAATGGGCGATGCCGGTAGCGCTGGTGTTGCTGGGAGTGCTGATCGCGCGCCACACTTTGCGCGACATCAGCCGCCATGCCGCTGTTGTTCAGGCACTTTCGGGCGAAAGCCGCCTGCTCGAAGCGCGGCTGCGATCGATGAACACCGAGCTGTCGCTGGCGCGCGATTTCATCGCCGCGCAAAGCCGTGATCTGGAATCACTGGGGCGGGTGGCGGTTGAACGGCTGGCCGGATCGGCCGAGCGGTTGAAAGAGGTGATCTCTGGACAAGGCCAGGATCTTGACAATATCGGCATCGTCGCGGCGACCGCGCTGGACAATATCACCGCATTGCGTGCGCATCTGCCGGTCGCCAGCAATTCAACCAAAGACCTTGCCAATGCGATTGCCCATGCCGGGCGCACCGCCGACGGGCAACTCGCCGCGTTGATCGCCGCATTCAACCGGCTCGACAGTTCCAGCGCATCAAGCGCGCGCAAAGTTACCGAACTTTACAGCCAGGTCGAAATTGCGGTCTCCGCTTTTGCCCGCGCCGGGGAACGTATCGGCATGGCAGGCGAATCGCGGCTGGAGGCGGTAATCATGACGCTGGCCGACCAGCGAGAGCGGCTCGATCGCGAAGAAGCCGCTGCGCTGGCGAAAATCCGCGAGCGCGCCGAAGCGCTGGCGGCAGATCTGGCGCGCGCGGTTGCGGATATCGGGCGCGATCAGGAGCACCTTATCACCGCCGCCGGGGATCGCCTGAACCGCTTTGAAGCCAGCGCCGGGGCGCTGGGCCGTGCGCTGCGCGAAGAAGCGGGGCAGATCGATGCCACGCTCGATGCCCAGCACGAACGCCAGCGCGAAGCGATTGCGCAGCTTGCCGCTGTTTGCGCCAGCCTTGAACACCGCGTCGCCGGCTTTGCCAGCACAATCGCGGGCACCGCCGACGAAAGTTCGCGCACCGCTGCGCAGCTTGACGACGCGTTGGCCACTCTGACGGCGCGGCTTGACAGCGCGCGCACCGTGCTGGGCGACAGCGGGGCCAGCGTGGCAAATTTGACCGCTGCGGCAGCGCGTCTGCTCGAACTGGTCGAAGCGGCCAGCGATCACACCCGCACCCAGTTGCCCGAAGCATTGCGCAGCGCGATTGCCGGGCTTGGCGATGTGGACCAGCGCGTGGTCGGTTTGCGCGACACCTTGCGCGAGGCGGGCGATGCCGGTGCCGCATTGTCGGGCACGGTCGATCAGTCGCGCAACCGGCTTGGCACCGTGCTTGACGAAATTGCCACGATTAACGCCACCGTGCTGGCGCATACGGCCGAACAGGAAGCGCGGCTGGCAGCGATGCGCGTTGCCTTGCGCGCGGCGCGGACCGACAGCGATGCATTGGGTGAAGCCATCGAGGCACGGCTGGCAGCGGCGATTGCCGAATTGGAGCAGGCCGCACGCACCGCCACGGGCGAACTGGGCGAGGCAGCAGCCGCACAGATCAGCGCGATTGCCGCGCGGTTTGGCGATGAAGCGAGCGCCGCGCTGGCGCAAGTCGCCCAAGGCGAGGGCGCGAAGCTGGTCAACCGGCTGGAATCGGCGATGGACAGTGCCTCGCGCGCCGCGCGCGACACAGCAGGGCACTTGCGCGATCAACTCGCAGGGATCGATGAACTGGCGGGCAATCTGGAAATCCGTGTCAGCCAGTTGCGTGATCGTGCCGAAGACCACATCGACAGCGATTTCGCCCGACGCACCGCGCTGATTACCGAAAGCCTCAATTCCATCGCCATCGACATCAGCCGCATTTTGTCCGCCGAAGTGTCGGAAAGCGCGTGGGCAGCTTATCTGCGCGGTGAACGCGGGATTTTCACCCGCCGGGCGGTATCGCTGCTCGATAGCGCCGATGCACGGGCGGTGCAGCACCACTATGAGGCGGACGAAGAATTCCGCATCCACGTCAACCGCTATATCCACGATTTCGAAGCGATGCTGCGCCAGTTGCTGGCCACCCGCGACGGCAATGCCGTGGGGGTGACACTGCTGTCATCGGACATGGGCAAATTGTATGTCGCGCTGGCGCAAGGGATCGAACGGCTGCGGACATGAGGTTGATTCAGGGCCTTAACATCCGCTCGATCAGCTTTGCTTGCGCGGCGAGGCACGCGCGCAAGTCATAGCGGGTCAGCACGGTTTCGCGCGCGTTGGCGCGCAGCCGAGTATCCAGCGCCCGATCATCAAGCGCGGTGCAGACCGTTTCAACCAGCGCGGCGCGGTCGAAAAACGGGAACAGCAGCCCGTTTTCGCCATGGCTGATGACTTCGCGCACCGGGCCGGTGTCGGACGCAACCATCAGGCAACCGGCGGCCATTGCCTCCAAACAGCTCCACGACAGCACGAACGGATAAGTCAGGTAGAGGTGCACTGACGAGATCGCGAGCAGATCGAGATACACCTGATAGGGCAGTTGGCCGACGAAATGCACCCGCGCCGCCTGAGCACCCAGATCGATTTCGCCCAGCAATTGCGCTTTCCAACTGGCGTGGGGCGCGCGAGCCGCCGGGCTGTAGCTGACATTTTCGCCACCCACGATGACGACGTGCGCGCGCGGCCGCGCCGCCAGCAGCGCGGGCAAAGCGTGCATAACCACGTGAAAGCCGCGATGCGGTTCCAGATTGCGGGCGACATATGTAATCACTTCGTCGGTCACGGTCAGCACCGGACCATTATCGAGCGCAACGCGCGCGGCGGGATTGGGGCGCGCGCGGGTGGTGTCGATGCCGTCAAAGATCACATCGGTCTTGGCTTGCAAAAATGCCGGGTGGCGCTGTTTTTGCCAATGGGTCGGGCACAGCACGCGGTCCGCCTGTTCGTGCGCCAGCAGCAGATGCGTGTTCATCATGCGGGATCGTGCCAGCCCTTGCGCGGTCACGGGGAACAGCGGGTCAAACCCGATATCGCCGCCATCGGCGCGGTAATAGTATTCGCCATATGTCACGATCCGGGCTTCGGGCCAGATATCGCGCAAGAATAGCCCCTCGCCCCACCCGGGATGGACGATTATCAGGCGCGGGCGATAGCCTTGGGCGCGCAATTCCAGCCCGGCGGTCAGCACCGCGCGGCCAAATCGCAGCACTTTTTCAACCGGCGCAAGCAGCGCGTCGCTGGTTTCGCGCTTTTCTTCAGGCGCAGGGTAACGGACGGTGCGGACGCGATCGAGATCGACGCCTTCGCGCCGCGTCAGGAATGTGATGCGAAAATCGGGCGACGCGGCAAACACCGGGGCCAGATAGCGGAACTGGCCCGGCATGTTCTGGTGGATGAACAGAATATCGCACGGGGGCACGGGCATGACGGGGTCTCGGGCTGTGAAGGGGCGGATACCGGATCCTTGCGATAAATCACGCAAAAACAAGGCGTCGATAGTCTGATTCAGGTTCAATCCCCGCGCATCAGGCGATACGTGGAAACACCCAATCTGCGAGAGGCCGCGTTGTAACCGTTCGTGCGCCATAAACCACTGTTGCACAGGCCCAAGGGGTAACAGATGGTTCGGATTTCGCGGTCAAAGCTGGGCAAAGCCACGCCGCGCACGCGCACTGCGGTGCCGAACCCGGTCGATTCGAACCCGCACGAAGCCGCTGATTCCAGCCATTCCGGTGGCAGTTTCGGCTCTGGCTTGGCCACCGTCGTGCAGATGGATGGTGCCGACAAGGCGCGTCTTGGCATGGCTTATGCGCCGTTCAAGGTCGAAATCATCGACGTCGATGTGGTGCTGGTGTTTGGCGACGGCAGCCGGATCATCGTGCCGAACATGGCGCTGGCCGCGTTTTCGGGCCACAAGCCAGCCATTATGTTTACCGACCGTACGCTGACCGCAGAAGATCTGGTCGCGCAAGTGGGTGAGATCAAGGAGCAGGATACCGCGATCTCGATGAAGCTGGCGTCGGGCACCCAGACCGGCGATGTTGCGGACAAAAGCGCTGCGGTGCAGCCCGCCGATTCCGCGCAGACCCAGACGGATGCGCAACAGCAAGAAGCGAACAGCCACAAAGCCGACGAAATCGGCCGAGCGCTGACCGAGAAGATCAGCAGCACCGTGTCCGCGCCCGCCTCTCCCGCAGGGGTCATTTCGGCGCGCGCGGTCACCCCTGCCCCCGATGATGCGCTTGGCCCCGCCGGGATCGGCAAACTGGTGCCCAAGCTGACCTATGCGCTGTTCAACTCCGAAGGCGTGACCACCACTACCGAAGGCGGGCAGACCGTCATCAAGGGCGATACCGGCGCCACCGGTTCATCAAAGGACGCCAGCTTTGCCGCACAGTCGGCCAAGGAAACGCTGACCGGCAGCGGTGGCGACGATGTGATCTACGCCGACAGCACCGCGCATGCCCCGGCGGGTGATACGTTCCGGTTGCTGCATGTCGTGGCCGAAGTCCCGGCCAAGAACCTGAGCCTGCTCAAGATCCTGATCCCGTCGCTGCCCGATGGGTACAGCGTTGCCAATGCCACGCACACCGCCGATGGCTGGCTGGTCGATGTGTCGCAAGGCAATATTACCAAGCTGACGGAGGTCTCCGTCACCGACCCGGCAACCGGCCTTACGTCGGTCAAGACCGCGCCTGCCAGCGAGAGCTTTTTCAGCTTTGATGTGCAGTTGATCTACAGTTTGCCTTCGACCGCAACCGCTGCCAATGCAGCGGGGTTTCAAAAGGAATTCTATCTTCCGGTGCAGCTTGGCCTGTCGGGCGATGGCACCACATCGACATTTGCCACCCAAGTGTCGAACCATTTCGGCGTCAAAGTTGTCAATTCCGCCAGCGACATGACCGTAACCGATACGATCACGGGCGATCCGGTCTATGTGCTGTTCGCCAACCCGCCGGGCAATGTGATCGCGGCGGGTGATGGCAATGACACCATCCACGCGGGCGCGGGCGCAGACCAGATCGATGGCGGCAGCGGCACCAATACCGTGGTCTATGACTTGTCCGGCGAAGGCGTCAGCGCCGATCTGGGCGCGGGCAAAGGCAGCGGCGGTTCTGCCCAAGGCGATACTTATACCAATATCCAGAATGTTACCGGATCGGCGTTCAACGACACGCTGACCGGCGATGCGCATGATAACGTGTTCGACGGGGGAGCTGGAGCCGATCATATCGACGGTGGCGCAGGGTTCGATACCGTCGATTACACCCATGCGTTTGATGGGCAGGCGGTGCCCGCCGGGGTCGCTGCGGGCACGGTGCCGGGCGTCGAAATCCATCTCGATGGCAGCGTGAGCCATGGCGGCAGCGCCGAAGGCGATACGCTGGTCAATATCGAACACGCCATCGGCACAGCGCGCGCCGATCTGCTGGTGGGCAGCACGGCGGCAGACATGGTCGATGGCGGCGCGGGCAATGACACGCTGATCGGCGGCGGCGGGGCCGATACGCTGATCGGCGGTGCGGGGATCGACACCGCCAACTATGCGACCAGCGCGGCGGGCGTGCACGTCGCGCTCGATGGCAGCGGTGGCCATGGCGGCGATGGCGAAGGCGATGTGCTGTCGGGGATCGAAGTGCTGATCGGATCGGCGCATGACGACACGCTGACGGGCAGCGCGGGCGATGACACGATCAAGGGCGGCGCGGGCGCTGACCAGATCGACGGCGGTGCAGGGCTCGATGCGGTCGATTTTGCCGACTCTCCGGTCGGGGTCGAAGTGTTCCTCGATGGCCGCACCAGCCACGGCGGCGATGCCGAAGGCGATACATATGCCAATATCGAATATCTGACCGGCACCGCCTTTGCCGATCATCTGGTCGGCGCAGGGGCTGCGGAAACGCTGATCGGCGGCATGGGCGATGATACGCTCGAAGGCGGCGCTGGGGCCGATGTGCTCAAGGGCGGCGATGGTTTTGATACCGCCTCTTATGCCGGGGCGGCATCGGGCGTGGCAGTCTCGCTCGACGGCACGGTGCAGTCGGGCGACGCGCTGGGCGATAGCTTCATCAGCATCGAAGGGCTGGCAGGATCGGCGTTCAACGATACGCTGATCGGCGGGGCGGGCAATGATGCGCTGGCAGGCGGCGGCGGCGATGATACGCTGGTCGGCGGGGCCGGGGCCGATACTATCGATGGCGGTGATGGGTTTGATACGGGCGATTACAGCGCGTCCAGCGCTGCGGTCGAAGTCTTTCTCGATGGCCGGGTCAGCCGGGGCGGCGATGCCCAAGGCGATGTCATCACTTTGGTCGAACATGTTATCGGATCGGGCTACGACGATCTGATCAGCGGCAGCGCGAGCGCAGACAGCCTCGATGGCGGGGCGGGCAATGATACGCTGATCGGCGGCGCGGGGGCGGACACGCTCGTTGGCAGCGCAGGGATCGATACCGCCGACTATCGCGGCTCGGCCAGCGGGGTAGCAGTCGCGCTTGATGGCAGCACCGGTCATGGCGGCGATGCCGAAGGCGATGTGCTGGCGGGGATCGAAAACCTGACCGGCTCGGCCTTTGCCGACAGCCTGACCGGCAATGACGGGGCCAATCTGCTGGTCGGCGGCGCTGGCGATGATACGCTGGCGGGGGGCTATGGTGCCGATACGCTGATGGGCGGGGCGGGTTTTGACTCCGCCGATTATTCGGCTGCCCAGGCCCCGGTGACGGTGCGGCTCGATGGGCAGGCGTCATCGGGCGATGTTGCCGAAGGCGATGTGCTGCTGGGCATCGAGCGCGCGGTCGGCAGCGCTTATGCCGACCGCCTGATCGGCGATTCGGCGGCGAACGAACTCGCTGGCGGCGCGGGCGATGATACGCTGCGCGGCGGGCTGGGGGCCGATACGCTAATCGGCGGCGATGGCTCCGATAGCGCAGACTACAGCGATTCAGCGCTGGCGGTTTCCGTGAACCTGGCCACCGGCACTGGTGCCGGCGGAACCGCCGAAGGCGACAGCTATCAGTTGATCGAAAATGTCATCGGGTCTGATCGCAATGACGTGCTGATCGGGGATAACGGGGCCAACCAGTTAAGCGGCGGGGCGGGCAACGATACGCTGGCGGGCGGGGCGGGCGCGGATATCCTTGATGGCGGCGATGGCACCGATATTGCCGATTACAGTACGTCGGCGGCGGCAGTAAACGTCAATCTGGCCACCGGCACCGCGCATGGCGGCGATGCCGAAGGCGATACGCTGATCGCTGTCGAAGGGCTGACCGGATCGGCGTTCGATGACACGCTGACCGGCGATACGGGCAACAATGCGCTGGCGGGTGGCGCGGGCGATGACACTTTGGTTGGCGGCGCGGGGGCCGATTTCCTCGACGGTGGGGCGGGAATCGATACCGCCGATTACAGCCAGTCGCGCAGCGCAGTGGTTGTTGCACTCGACGGGTCACTGGGCGAAGGCGGCGATGCGCAAGGCGATACGCTGGTCCATATCGAGCAGTTGACGGGTTCCGCGTTTGCCGACCGGCTGACCGGCAGCGCGGGCGATGACACGCTGACCGGTGGCGCGGGCAACGATACACTGGCGGGCGGCGCGGGCGCGGATGTGCTCGATGGCGGTTCAGGCACTGATCTGGCCGATTATTCGGCTTCGACCGCCGCCATCGTCGCGGGGCTTGATGGCCGCGCCAACCACGGCGGCGATGCCGAAGGCGATACGTTCATCGCGATCGAGGGGATCATCGGCACCAGTTACGCCGATGTGCTCGATGGTTCGGACAATGCCGATATCCTCAATGGCGGGGCGGGTGACGATACGCTGATGGGCAGCGCCGGGGCCGATACGCTGATCGGCGGCGCGGGGTTCGACACTGCCGATTACAGCGCATCGGGTGCAGCCGTCAGTGTCAATCTGGCCACCGGCAGCGGTTCGGGCGGCGATGCCGAAGGTGACAGCCTGTCGGGTGTCGAACGCGTGGTGGGGTCCGCATTCGATGACAGCCTGACCGGATCAGCGGGCAATGATGTGCTGATCGGCGGCGATGGCAACGATACGCTGCTGGGCGGCGCAGGGGCCGATACCATCGACGGCGGCGCAGGGCTGGATACGGTCAGCTATCTGGCGAGCAGCGATGCGGTCAATATCGGCCTCGAAGGCAGCGCGGGCCAGGGCGGCGATGCGCAAGGCGACCGCATCACCCAGGTCGAACGCCTGATCGGATCGCTGTATGACGACACGCTGACCGGCACCGCAGCGGCTGAAACGATCGACGGCAGCGCGGGTGATGACCATCTCGCTGGCAATGGCGCCGATGACACGCTGATCGGCGGGGCAGGAAACGATACGCTCGATGGCGGTACCGGTGCCGATCTGTTGCAAGGCGGTAGCGGCGATGACGTGCTGATCGGCGGCGCGGGTGCCGATACGCTTGACGGCGGAGCAGGCTTTGACACCGCCGATTACAGCGCATCGGACGATGCAGTGACGGTATCGCTCGATGGTTCGGCCGGCCAGGGCGGCGATGCGCAAGGCGATGTGCTGACCGGGATCGAGCGGCTGATCGGATCGGCCTATGACGATGCGCTGTCGGCGGGCAGCACGGCGGCAGTGCTTGAAGGCGGGGCGGGCAACGACACGCTGACAGGCGGCGCGGGTGCCGATACACTGATTGGCGGCAGCGACGATGATCGGTTGGTTGGCGGAGCCGGGGCTGACAGCATTGATGGCGGCGCGGGGTTCGATACCGTCGATTACACCGCATCAAGCGGCGCGGTCAGCGTCTGGCTGGATGGCCGTACCAGCCTTGGCGGCGATGCCACTGGCGATGTGTTGACCGGGATCGAACATGTCATCGGCAGCGCCTATGACGACCGCTTGTATGGCACTGCCGCGAATGAATCGCTCGAAGGCGGGGCGGGCAACGATACGCTGGTGGGCGGTGCCGGTGCCGATACGCTTGACGGCGGGGCGGGCCAGGATGTTGCCGATTATTCGGCCAGTGCGGCGCCGATCAACATCGACCTTGCCACCGGGACCGCACTGGGCGGCGACGCGCAAGGCGATGTGTTGCGCAATATCGAGCAACTGATCGGCTCTGCCGGTGCGGATACGCTGGCAGGCGGCATCAGCGCCGATGTGATCGACGGCGGGGCAGGCGATGATCTGCTGATCGGGCGCGATGGCAGTGACACGCTGCTCGGCGGTGCGGGCGATGACACGCTGCGCGGCGGTGCGGGGGCCGATGTGGTCGATGGCGGCAGCGGCCTTGATACGGTTGATTATGCGGATTCGGGCGCGGCGGTGGCAGTGGGGCTGGACGGGTCGGCGGCGAGCGGCGGCGATGCCCAGGGCGATACCCTGATATCAATCGAGAACCTGACCGGTTCGGCCTATGCTGACCGGCTGTGGGCGGGTAGCCAGGCGGCGACGCTGCATGGCGGGGGTGGCGATGACACGTTGACCGGCGGCGGGGGCAATGATGCGTTGTATGGCGATGCGGGCAACGACACACTGGTCGGCGGCGGCGGGGCTGATCGCCTCGATGGTGGCGACGGGATCGACACGGTCGATTATTCAGGATCGCTGCAAGGCGTGACCGTTGGGCTGGAGGGCTCGATCAGCCAGGGCGGCGATGCACAAGGCGATCAGATCGCCAGTGTCGAAGTCTTGATCGGATCGAGTTTCGATGACCGGCTGACTGGAACGACTGCGGCTGACACGCTGATCGGCGGCGCGGGCGATGATACGCTGCTGGGCGGCGCGGGCAGCGAAGTGCTTGACGGTGGATCAGGCAACGATGTGCTGAACGGCGGCACAGGGGCCGATACGCTGATCGGCGGCGCGGGGATCGACACGGCGGACTATGCGGGATCAGCGGCGGGCGTGGCGGTAGCGCTCGATGGCAGCACCGGCCATGGCGGCGATGCGCAAGGCGATGTGCTGTCGGGGATCGAAGTGCTGACCGGTTCGGCGCTGGATGATACGCTCGGCGGGGGAACTGCCGATGACACGCTGCACGGCGGCGCGGGCAATGACCTGCTGCTGGGCAGCGCGGGCGCCGATGTCATGGACGGCGGCGCGGGGTTCGATACGGTCGATTATTCGGCCAGCAGCGCGGCGGTAACGGTCGCGCTCGACGGCAGCCTTGGCCAGGGCGGCGATGCGCAAGGCGATAGCCTGATCGGTATCGAAGGCGCAATCGGATCGGCCTATGATGACCGCCTGACCGGCTCTGAAAGCACCGATCTGTTGAGCGGCGGAGCGGGCAATGATCTGCTCGTCGGCAATGGCGGCAATGACACGCTGCTCGGCGGGGCTGGCGATGATACTCTGACGGGCGGCGGCGGGGCCGATCTGCTCGATGGCGGGGCGGGAATCGATACCGTCGATTATTCCGATTCGACCGCCGGGGTGCATGTGTCGGTCGATGGTTCGACTTCGACCGGCGGCGCGGCCGAAGGCGATCAGTTGCTCGCTATCGAGCGGCTCGTCGGATCGGCCTATGATGATGGGCTGGCGGGCACGTTGGCCAATGACACGCTGACCGGCGGGGCGGGCAATGATGTGCTGACCGGGCGCGGCGGGGCCGATGTGCTCGATGGCGGGGCGGGGTTTGACACCGCCGATTACAGCGATGCCGGGTCGGGCGTGGCGGTGTCGCTCGCCACCGGGCTGGGAACGCTGGGCGATGCCGCGGGCGATCAGCTCATCAGCATCGAAAAGCTGTCGGGTTCTGCCTTTGCCGACCGGCTGGAGGGCGGAGCGGACAATGATGCGCTCGATGGCGGGGCGGGCAATGATACGCTGATCGGCGGCGGCGGGATCGATACGATCACCGGTGGTGCGGGCGATGACAGTGTGATCGGCAGCGCCGGTGCCGATCTGATCGATGGCGGCAGCGGGTTCGACACGATCGACTATACCGCTTCGAACGTGGCAGTGACGGTGCGGCTCGATGGCGGGGCGAGCGCGGGCGGCGATGCCGAAGGCGACCGGCTGATGGCTATCGAGGCGGTGATCGGGTCGGCCTATGACGACCGGCTGATCGGCACGGCGGCGGATGAGGCGCTGCACGGTGGTTCGGGCGACGATACGCTGATCGGCGGCGCGGGGGCTGATACGCTCGATGGCGGCGCGGGGATCGATACCGCCGATTACGGCAGCGCCGGCGCAGGCGTCGGCCTGTCGCTCGACAGCGGTGGCACGGCGGGCGATGCGGCGGGCGATGGGTTTATCTCGATCGAGATCGTGCGCGGATCAAGCTTTGCCGATACGCTGGCGGGCGGCGCCAATGATGATGAAATCCACGGCGGCGCGGGCAATGATCTGGTCAGCGGCGGTGCGGGTGCAGACAGCCTGTTCGGCGATGCGGGCAACGACACGCTGGCAGGCGGCGCGGGGGCCGATACGCTCGATGGCGGGGCGGGGATCGATACGGCTGACTATTCGGCGAGCGGTGCGGCGGTCATCGCCGGACTGGACGGTTCGACCGGCGCGGGCGGCGATGCCCAGGGCGATGTGCTCGTCAATATCGACGCAATCACCGGATCGGCCTTTGCCGACGTGCTGACCGGCAGCAGTGCGGCGGATATTTTGGATGGCGGGGCGGGCAATGACACACTCTTTGGCGGCGCAGGCAGCGACAGCTTGTATGGCGGCACGGGCGATGATCTGATTATTGGCGGCGCAGGCGGCGATAGTATCGATGGCGGCGCGGGCAAAGACACCGTGTCTTACGCCGGGTCGCTCGACGGGGTGAATGTCCATCTGGATGGCACCCCCAATGCGGGCGGCGATGCGCAAGGTGATGTGCTGATCGCTATCGAAGGCGTGATCGGTTCGGCGCTGGCCGATACGATCACCGGCGGCCCGTCCGATGATACCATCGATGGCGGCGCGGGCGATGACTGGATCGCGGGCGGCGCGGGCAACGACACGCTGCTGGGCGGCGCGGGCACCGATACGCTGCTGGGCGGTGCGGGCGCGGACGTGATTGACGGCGGCGCGGGCACTGATACCGCCAGCTATGCCAATGCCACCAGCGGGGTGGCGGTCGATCTGTCGGGCGCAGCGGGCATGGCGGGCGATGCGCTGGGCGATCAACTCACCAATATCGAAAACCTGATCGGGTCGGACTATGCCGATACGCTGGGCGGCGGGGCCGGGGCCGAAGCGATCCTGGCGGGCGGCGGCGATGACCTGATACTGGGGAGCGCCGGGGCCGATACGCTCGATGGCGGCAGCGGGGTCAACACGGTCAGCTATGCCGCTTCGGCATCGGCCGTGGCGGCCTATCTTGATGGACGGCTGGGGCTGGGCGGCGATGCCGCCGGTGACCAGTTGGTCCAGATCCAGCATGTGATCGGATCGGCGTTCAACGATACGCTGGTCGGTGGCGGCAGCGGCTCCACGCTTGAAGGCGGCGCGGGCGATGACGTGGTGCAAGGCGGCGCGGGGGCCGACAGTCTGGCGGGCGGCAGCGGCAACGACACCATCGTTTCGAGCGAAGGGTCCGATACCATTGACGGCGGCAGCGGTACCGACACCGCCGATTACGCCAATTCCAACACCGGGGTGCAAATCGCGCTCGATGGCAGCGCGGGCAGCGGCGGCACCGCGCAAGGCGATGTCATCAGCAATGTCGAACATCTGATCGGATCGAACTACGCCGACGTGCTGGGCGGCGGCAGCGGCGCGGAGTGGATCGAAGGGGGAACGGGCAACGACACGCTGCTTGGCAGCGCCGGGGCCGATACACTGGATGGTGGCGCTGGCACCAACACCGCCGATTATTCGGCCAGCAGCGCCGCCGTGCAAGTCTCGCTCGACGGTTCGGCCGGGGCGGGCGGCGATGCGGCGGGCGATGTGCTGATGAATATCAGCCGTCTGACCGGTTCGGCCTTCGATGATCGGCTGGGCGGCGGATCGGGCAACGATGTGCTCGATGGCGGCGCGGGCAATGATACGCTGTTCGGCAGCGCGGGCAGCGATACGCTGATCGGCGGGGCCGGGTTCGATACCGCCGACTATTCCGGCTCGGCCAGCGGCGTGACGGTCGCGCTCGACGGGACGATTGGCGGCAGCGGCGATGCATCGGGCGACCAGTTGAGCGGGATCGAGGCGATCACCGGATCGCGCTTTGCCGATGCGCTGGGCGGCAGCATGGGCGATGACAGCTTGGCGGGCGGCGCGGGCAACGACACATTGACCGGCGGTCTCGGCAACGACACGCTGGCGGGCGGAACCGGCAACGATCTCTTGATCGGCGGCGCGGGCGCGGACGGCATCGATGGCGGATCGGGCTTTGATACGGTCGATTATTCGGCCAGCGGGGCCGCCGTCGCGGTCGATCTGGTGCACGGCACCGGCAGCGGCGGCGATGCCCAGGGCGACGTGCTGAGCGCTATCGAATGGGTCGTCGGGTCCGATTACAACGATACGCTGATCGCGTCGGACGCCGCCAGCGAATTGGACGGCGGCACTGGCGATGACCGCCTGACCGGTGGCGCGGGGGCCGATACGCTGTCTGGCGGCGCGGGCAACGATACGCTGATCGGCAGCGGCGGCGCGGATTTGCTCGATGGCGGCGCGGGGATCGACACGGTCGATTATTCGGCCAGCGGCGCGGGCGTGCAAGTGATCCTCGACGGCTCTGCCGCCAGCGGCGGTGATGCGGCGGGCGATCAAGCGATCAGCATCGAACACCTGACCGGATCGGCGTTCAACGATATCCTGACTGGCGGCAGCGGCAGCGAAACGCTCGATGGCGGCGCGGGCGATGACTTGCTGACCGGCAATGGCGGGTCCGACGCGCTCAATGGTGGCGCGGGCAACGACACGCTGGTCGGTGGAACCGGCGGTGATACGCTCGATGGCGGCGCTGGGACCGACACCGCCGATTATTCCACCAGCGCGGCGGCGGTCAGCGTGGACTTGTCCACCGGGACCGGCAGCGGCGGCGATGCGCAGGGCGATACGCTGACCGGTATCGAACGCGTGATCGGCTCGGCGCTCGACGATGCGCTGACCGGCAGCGCGGGCGACGATACGCTGTCGGGCGGCGCGGGCGATGACACGCTGGCGGGCGGCGCGGGCAACGATGTGCTGACCGGCGGCAGCGGCGATGATGTGCTGATCGGCGGCGGCGGGGCCGACACGCTCACCGGCGGCAATGGCAATGATACGGTGACTTATGCGACATCCGCCGCCGGGGTCACCGCCTATCTCGATGGCACGGCGGGTATCGGCGGCGATGCGGCGGGCGATGTCATCTCCGGGGTTGAGCGGCTGACCGGGTCTGACTATGCCGACCGGCTCTTGGGCGCGGCGGGGGCCGAAGTGCTTGACGGCGGGGCGGGCGATGACACGCTAGCGGGCAGCGCCGGGGCCGATACGCTGATCGGCGGCACGGGGTTCGATACGGTTGACTATGCGGGGTCAACGTCGGCGATCAATGTCTATACCGATGGTTCGGTGTCGCAAGGCGGGCAGGCGGCGGGCGATACGCTCGATGGCATCGAGCGCGTGATCGGCACGGCCTATGCCGATACGCTGCACGGGTCTGATGCCGACGAATCGCTCGAAGCCGGGGCTGGCAACGACCAGATTTTTGGCGGCGCGGGCGCGGATACGCTGCTGGGCGGCGCGGGCGATGATACGCTCCAGGGTGGGGCCGGGGCCGATGTCATCGATGGCGGCACCGGGTTCGATAGCGCGACTTACGCCGATTCGAGCGCAGGGGTGAATGCCGGGCTCGATGGCGCAGCCAACAGCGGCGGCGATGCGGCGGGTGATACGCTGATCGCGATTGAGGCGATCACCGGTTCGGGCTTTGCCGATACTTTGCGCGGCGGCACGGGCAGTGAAACGCTCGATGGCGGCGCGGGCGATGACATGCTGGTCGGTTCAGCCGGGGCCGATGTGCTGATTGGCGGGCTGGGTACCGATAGCGTCGATTACCGCGGTTCTGACGCGGCGGTCAGCATTGCGCTCGATGGCAGCGCGGGCACGGGCGGCTATGCCGCCGGGGATCGGCTGAGCGGGATCGAACGTCTGATCGGATCAGCCTTTGCCGATACGCTGACGGGCAGCACGGGCGATGATGCGCTCGATGGCGGCGCGGGTAATGATTCGCTGACCGGTGGTCTTGGCAATGACACGCTGACGGGCGGCGCGGACAATGACACGCTGATCGGCGGGTCGGGCGCGGATGCGCTCGATGGTGGCGCGGGGATCGACACCGCTGATTACAGCGCATCACTGGTCGGAGTGAATGTCAATCTGAACGGGCAATTGTCGTCGGGCGGTGATGCCGAGGGCGATCTGCTGACCAGCATCGAAGTCGTGATCGGATCGGGCAATGCCGACAGTTTCCGCGCTGGTACCGCCAATGACACGCTGACCGGCGGGGCGGGTAACGATACGGTCTATGGCGGCGCGGGGGTTGATGTCATCGACGGCGGCAGCGGCACCGACACCGCAGACTATTCGGCTGCGACCGGCGGGGTAACTATCGCGCTCGATGGCAGCGCGGGCAGCGGGGCAGAGGCGCAAGGCGATACGCTGGCCAGCATCGAGCGGCTGATCGGGTCAAGTTACAACGATGCGCTGGCGGGATCGACGGGCGATGACGAACTGATCGGCGGCGATGGCAATGATCTTTTGACCGGCGGCGCGGGCAATGACACGCTGACGGGCGGCACCGGCAACGATACGCTGATCGGTGGCACGGGCGCAGACCGGATCGACGGCGGCAGCGGGATCGATAGTGCCGATTATACCGCCAGCACCGCTGCGGTGACGGTCTATCTTGATGGCACGGCGGGTTCGGGCGGCGATGCGCAGGGCGATACGCTGAGCAATATTGAGCAATTGACCGGTTCAGCCTTTGATGACCGCTTGAATGGCAGCAATCTGGCCGAAACCATCCGTGGCGGCGCGGGCAACGATACCGTGTCCGGCGGCGGCGGTGACGATGCGCTCTATGGTGATGCGGGCAACGATACGCTGATCGGCGGGCTGGGGGCCGATACGCTCGATGGCGGGGCTGGGTTCAACACCGCCGATTATGCGACGTCGTTGGGCGGGGTAACCGTGTACCTTGATGGCACGCCTGGCATCGGCGGCGATGCGGCGGGCGATGTGCTGGTCAATATTCAGGGGGTAATCGGATCATCGCTCGATGATGTGGTCTACGGCAGCGCCGGTGCTGACAGTGTGTTTGGCGGCGCGGGCAACGACACGATCTATGGCAGCGCCGGGGCCGATACGCTGACCGGCGGTGCGGGGATCGATACGGTCGATTATTCCGCCAGCAGTGCAGGTTTCGCGCTGGCGCTCGATGGCAGCGCGGGCGTGGGCGGCGATGCGGCGGGCGATGTGGTGACCGGCATCGAGCGGGTGATCGGCACCGCCTTTGCCGACACGATCACGGGCACAGCGGCGTCAGAAACGCTTGAAGGCGGCGCGGGCAACGATGTGCTGAGCGGCGGCGGCGGCACTGACAGCCTGTCCGGCGGCGCGGGCGATGATACGCTGGTGGGCGGGGCCTATGCCGAAACGCTCGATGGCGGCAGCGGGGTCAATACTGCCGATTTTTCGGGCGCAGCGAGCGCGATTGCCGTGCGGATGGATGGCATCGCCAGCATTTCTAGCAATGCGGCGGGCACGGTGCTGACCAATATCGCGGTGCTGATCGGGTCGGGCTATGACGATACGCTGTCCGGCACCGCCAATGCCGATACGATTGCGGGCGGCGCGGGCAGTGATGCGCTGACCGGCGGCGCAGGCAGCGATTCGCTCGATGGCGGCGCGGGCAATGACACGCTGATCGGCGGCAGCGGTGCGGATACGCTTGTCGGCGGCAGCGGCACCGATCTGGCCGATTACAGCGCCAGCGGCGCGGGCGTATCGGTATGGCTGAATGGCACGGCGGGCATCGGCGGCGATGCGGCGGGCGATGTGCTGTCAGGGATCGAAGCGATCAAAGGCTCGGCGTTTGCCGATGTGCTCAACGGCTTCACCGGGGCCGATCTGTTGCTGGGGATGGATGGCAACGACACGCTGCTCGGCAGCGCCGGGGCCGATACGCTCGATGGCGGCGCAGGGATCGACACGCTCGATTATTCGGCCAGCAGCGCGAGCATCGCGGTCGATCTGTCCACCGGGCTTGGCAGCGGCGGCGATGCCGCAGGCGATGTCATCAGCGCCATCGAAGTGCTGATCGGCAGTGCCTTTGCCGACACGCTGGCGGGCAGCAGCAGCGCCGATACGCTGATCGGCGGCGCGGGTGACGATTGGCTGTCGGGCGCGGGCGGGGCGGACAGTCTGTCGGGCGGCGCGGGCAACGATACGCTGATCGGCGGCACTGGCGCGGATAGCATCGATGGCGGCGCGGGCACCGACACGGTCGATTATTCGGCAAGCGGCGCGGGCGTTACCGTCTATCTTGACGGGGTGACCGAATCGTACGGCGGCGACGCGACGGGCGATATTGTCAGCACTATCGAACGCGTGATCGGATCGGCTTATGCCGATATGCTGGTGGGCACGGCGGCGGCGGAATATCTGTCGGGCGGGGCGGGCAATGACACGCTGATTGGCGGCGCGGGCGCGGATACCCTCGATGGCGGCGCGGGGACCGATGCGGCATCTTATGCCAATGCCGGGGCTGCGGTGGCGGTATCGCTGGCTTCGGGCAGCGGCAGCGCCGGCGACGCGGCGGGCGATGCGCTGATCGGCATCGAACACGTGATCGGCTCGGACTATAACGACACGCTGTCGGGCGGGGCCAGCGCCGATACGCTGTCGGGCGGTCTTGGCGATGATACGTTCAATCCCGGCAGCGGCGCGGATGTGATTATCGGCGGCGGCGGCAATGATGTCGTGACATATGCGGCGGCGGCGCTCGGCGTGATCGTCGCGCTCGATGGCAGCCCCGGCAGCGGTGATATTGCGCAAGGCGATCAGTTGACCGGGATCACCCGGCTGATCGGATCGGCCTATGCTGACCAGTTTACCGGCAGCTATACCGATGATGTGCTCGATGGCGGCGCGGGCGATGACACGCTGATCGGGGCTGCGGGCAACGATACGCTGACCGGCGGCACCGGCAACGATCTGCTGCGTGGCGGGGCGGGGGCAGACAGCATGGACGGCGGCGCGGGCACTGACACCGTCAGCTATGCCGACAGTTCGGTCGGCATTACGCTCAATCTGGCCACCGGCCTGGCCAGCGGTGGCGATGCCCAAGGCGATACATTCGCCCAAATCGAAAAATTCGTCGGATCCAGCGGGGCCGACGCGATGATCGCGGGTGCCAGCGCCGCCAATTTCGATGGCTATGACGGCAACGACACGCTGACCGGCGGCGCGGGTAATGACTCGCTGGCGGGCGGCAATGGCAATGACACGCTGATCGGCGGCGGCGGGGCCGATGCGCTCGATGGCGGCGCGGGCTATGATACCGCCGATTATTCGGCAAGCGCAGCAGCGGTATATGTCCGCACCGGGGGCACGTCGACCGGCGGCGATGCGCAAGGCGATACGATGACCGGGATCGAGGCGGTGATCGGCAGCGCCTATGACGATACATTTGCCGGATCGGCTGCCGATGAAAGCTTTGCGGGCGGGGCGGGCAACGACACGTTCCTGTCGAGCGGCGGGGCGGATACATTCGATGGCGGCGCGGGGTTCGATATTGTCGATTATTCCGGCTCTGCCAGTGTCGGCATGACCATCTATATGGATGGCGGCTTTGGCCTCGGTGGCGATGCAGCGGGGGACCGGCTGTATGCTATTGAGGAAGTTATCGGTTCGGCCCAGGCCGATGCGATCCGCGCGGCATCGGCCGGATCGCTGATTTATGGCGGTGGCGGCGATGATGTCCTGACTGGCAATATCGGCAACGATACGCTCTATGGCGATGCCGGAAACGATTCGTTCAACACCGGGCTGGGGGCCGATCAGGTCGATGGCGGCGCAGGCAACGATCTGGTCAATTATGGCGCGTCAAACGCCGGGGTCAATATCGGCACCGATGGCAGCGTGGGCATTGGTGGCTGGGCCGCAGGCGACACGCTGACCAATGTCGAAACGATCTTCGGTTCGGTTTATGACGATACTTTGCGCGGCGCGGCCACGTTCGGATCGACGCTCTATGGCCAGGGGGGCAACGATTATTTTGTCTCGGTGGCGGGGGCCGATACCATCGACGGCGGCACCGGCACCGATATGGTCGACTATTCGGCCAGCGCGGCGGGGGTTAAGGCTTATCTTACCGGCATTGTTGGCGTTGGCGGTGATGCGGCGGGCGATGTCCTGACAAATGTCGAACGGCTGACCGGATCAGCCTATAACGACTCCCTCACCGGCACAGCGGGCAATGATTCGCTCTATGGCGGCGCGGGCAATGACACGCTGGTGGGCGGCGCGGGGGCCGATTATCTCGATGGCGGCGCGGGGTTCGATACGGTCGATTATTCGGCATCGGGCGGGGTTACCGTCTATCTTGACGGCACACCGGGCATCGCCAGCGATGCCAGTGGTGATGTCCTCGTCAATATCGAGGCGATCATCGGATCGTCGTTTGCTGACGTGGTCTATGGTTCGGGCAATGCCGATTCAATTTCCGCTGGCGTGGGCAACGACACGATTTACGCCAGCCTCGGCGCCGATACGATCGATGGCGGGCTTGGCACCGATATGCTCGATTTTACCGCTGCGACCAGCGGGATCGGGCTCAACCTGCCATCCCCCGGTTTGTCGTCCGGCGGCGCGGCAGGCGAAGTCGTGACCAATTTCGAGAACTTCAATCTGTCGAAATACGATGACACGTTCGTTGGCACGGCGGCGAGTGAGTTCATCTTTGCCAACGACGGCAACGACCTTGTCAACGGCGGCGCTGGCAACGATTCGATCCAGGGTGGCAACGGCAATGACACGCTGATCGGCGGCGCGGGGGCCGATACGATGGACGGCGGGGCGGGTACCGATGTGGTCGATTTTTCGAGCAGTTCGGCAGGGGTGCAAATTTATCTCGATAACAGAGTGGTCAACGCGGGCGGTGATGGAGCGGGTGACGTCTTCTACAATGTCGAAAACGCCATTGGTTCAAATTATGCGGACTTTATCGGCGGCACTGCGGGCAACAACTACCTTTCCGGCGGCGCAGGAAATGACACGCTCATGGGCCTGGCGGGGGCGGATACACTCGATGGCGGCGCAGGAATCAATACAGCTGTTTATGGCTATGCGTTGACCGGTGTCGCGGTCAACCTTGCCACCGGCACCGGCACGGCCGGCGATGCGGCGGGTGATGTGTTCATCAATATCCAGAATGTGTCAGGGGGCACTTTTAACGACACGCTGATCGGCGATGCCAATGCCAACTATATCGACGGCTCGACGGGTGATGACAGCCTGATGGGCGGCGCGGGCAACGATACGCTACTCGGCGGCGCTGGCAACGACACGCTCGAAGGCGGCGCGGGTGCCGACAGTCTCGATGGCGGAGTGGGCAGCAACGCGCTGTCTTATACCAATGCTGGATCGGCCATCGCTGTTTCGCTGCTGGCAGGAACCGGCACCGTGGGCGATGCGGCGGGCGATATTCTCAGCAATTTCATCGGTGTTCAGGGGTCCGCCTACGACGATACGATCATTGGCGGTGCGACCAATTGCTATCTCACTGGCAATGCCGGCAACGACTCGCTTGTCGGTGGAGCGGGGGCGGATTCGATCTATGGCGGGGTGGGCAACGATACGCTGATCGGGGGGGCTGGCGGTGATTCGCTCGACGGTGGTAACGGCACCGATACCGCCGATTACAGCGCGAGCAGCGCGGGCGTTTCCATCGACCTCAGCCCGGTCAGCGGCATCGGTACCGGCAATTTCGGCGATGCCAGCGGCGATACGCTGCAAAATATCGAAAATATCACCGGTTCGGCGTATAATGATACCATTACTGGCAGCAGCGCGGCCAATGTCCTGACCGGCGGCGCGGGCAACGATTGGTTTCAGGGCGGGCTGGGGGCCGATACGCTCAATGGCGGCGCGGGCACCGATACCGCCGATTATTCGGATTCGACCGCTGGCGTTACCGTGTACCTTGACGGCACGGTCGGCGTGGGTGGCAGCGCGGCGGGCGATGTCTTGACCACGATCGAGGCGATCAACGGTTCGGCCTTTGCCGACAAGCTGGTCGGCACCACCACCGCCGATTCGCTGGCGGGCGGCGCGGGCAATGACACGCTGATCGGCGGGCTGGGATCCGATACGATGGATGGCGGCACAGGGGCCGATACGATCGATTATTCAGGCGCGGCTTCGGCCATTGCGCTTACGCTCAACGGGGCGGGCACGGGCAGCGGCACGCTGGGCGAAGCATCGGGCGATGTGCTGACCGGCATCGAAGCGGTGATCGGATCGGGCTATGCCGATCAGTTCACACTCACGCTCGGCAATGGCTGGAGCGTCGAAGGCGGCGCAGGGTTTGACACAGTCAAGCTCGCCACCGCCAGCGGCACTGTAACCCAGGCGCAATTGACCGGGGTCTTGACCCATGTCGAAGATATCGACTTCACCGCCACCGCCACCGCCGCCAACCTGACGATCAGTTCATCGTTCATCCAGTCCATCGTCGGCGCGGGCAACGCCTCGGCGCTCACCGTCAATTTCAACGGCGATGACACGATCTCGGTCGCCGGTGGCAGCTTCTACACCCACCCCGGCGCCGACTATGTGTTCTACAGCGACGCCACCCTCACCACCCAAATCGCCAAACTAACCGTGGCGTAAGGGGAAAGAATAGCCCCCTCACCTTCAGGGGCGTTCAGAGTCCCTTGCCTCTGAACGCGGGTTGGGGGTGGGGCCTCTCGTCTGGGTGAGACCATCGCGGCTGACCGACACATCCGCGCATTTTATCGCAATAAAACAATATCTTTTCTGAAGTCATCTGCCTCAACCGCCTCACCCCAGCAGAAACGCGATATCCGCATCATCCAGTCCCGCTCCGGCCACAGTGCCGGTTTCGCTCCACAGCATGTCGGCAAGGTCTTTCTTGCGGTCTTGCAGCGTCAGGATTTTTTCTTCAATCGTACCGGTGGCGATCATGCGGTGGACGAACACCGGGCGGGTCTGGCCGATGCGGTGCGCGCGGTCGATGGCTTGGGCTTCGACCGCCGGGTTCCACCACGGGTCGTACAGGATCACGGTGTCGGCGGCGGTCAGGTTGACCCCCGCGCCGCCCGCCTTCAGGCTGACCAGGATCACCGGCACTTCGCCCGCCTGAAACCGGCGGACCGGCGCGGCGCGATCACGTGTCGATCCGCGCAAGTGTTCGTGCGCAATGCCCGCCCCGGCCAGATCGGCGGAAATCCGGTCGAGCATTGCGGTAAACTGGCTGAACACGATCACCCGTCGTCCTTCGCCGATCAGTTCGGGCACCATTTCCAGCAACCGCGCGCGCTTGGCTGAAGCCACGCCTTCGCCCTGCCCGCCGGGCAGCAGCGTCGGATCACAGCAAATCTGCCGCAGTTTCAGCATCGCATCGAGCACGATGATTTGCGAGCGCAACAGCCCGACGCGGCGGATTTCATCGCGCACGCGCTGGTTCATCAGCAAACGCTGGCTTTCATAAAGCCGCGCTTGCGCTTCGGTCAGATCGATCCGTTCGGGGATCAGCGTCTTGGGCGGCAATTCGGTCGCCACCTGGTCTTTGGTCCGCCGCAGCATGAACGGGCGCAACCGCCGCGCCAATGCGGTGCGCGCCGCCTGATCGCCCTGCTTTTCAATCGGGGTGCGATACGTCTTGCGAAACGTGTCGAAGCCGCCGAGCAGACCGGGATTGGTCAGGCTGGCCAAAGCCCAGATATCGTTCAGCCGGTTTTCGATGGGCGTGCCCGACAGTGCGATAGTCTGGCGCGATTTGAGCGCGGCGGCCGCCTTGAACCCGACGGTGGCGGGGTTTTTCAAAACATGCGCTTCATCGAGCACCACCAGATCATAGTGCGCCGCCGTCAACAGCGCCTTGTCCCGCGCCAGCAGCGGATAACTCGTCAGCACGATATCGGCACCCGCCAGCGCGCCTTCTTGCGCGCGGCGGTCCAGCCCGTGCCACAGCAGACAATCGAGCGTGGGGGCAAAGCGCGCCAGTTCGGCCTGCCAGTTGGGCAGTACCGATGTCGGCGCAACCACCAGCACCGCCTGACGCGCAGGCGCGGTCTGGCCCGCGCGCACCCACAAGATATGCGCAATTGCCTGCAAAGTCTTGCCCAGCCCCATATCGTCGGCGAGAATCCCGCCCAGCCCCGCACCATGCAGCGCGCCCAGCCAGCCCGCGCCCGTGCGCTGATACCCGCGCAAATCTGCCATCAACGCGGCGGGCGGCGTATAATCCATCTGATCGGGATCGTGCAGCGCCGCTGCCAGCCGCCGCAGCGCATCGGCGCTCGTCCAGCCGACCCCGTCACCGCCCAGATCGTGCACCGTGCCCAGATCATAGCGATTGACGCGCAGCGTGCCGCCCGCGCGATCCGCCAGCGCCAGCCGCAGCAGCGCCATCAGCAGCGGGCGCACGGTGCCCAGCGCAACCGCGGTACACCGCCCCGCATCAAGCGTCAGCGCGACCTGAAAATCATCATCGCGATCAAGCAAGGCCTGCCCTTCGCTGGCCAGCACTTGGCGCAACGCGGGCAGGATATCGACCCGGCGGCCCGCCACCAGCGCGGGCAATTCGACATCGAACCAATCGATACCATCCGGTGCTAGCGCATCCGGATCGCCCGCGCCGGGATTGATTTCCAGCCCCGGCGGGGGCGTGTCGAGCGGTTCCAGCCGATGCGGCCAGTCGGGCGCATATTCGATCAGCCAGCCTTCGCCTGCCAGCACGCTGATCTCATTGACCAGCATCTGCGGATACGTGCCCGAATCCGCCGCCAGTGCATGGTCCCACGCCTGCTTCGGCTTAACCCGGATCCCATCGACCAAGGCCAGCGGAATCAGTGCGGTATGCGTCAGCCGGTCAACCGCAGCCTGTTCTGCTGCCAGATCGCGCGCGATCCGCGCTCGCACGCCATCGGTGTTGACGATCATGTTGCCAAGCGGCGCGGGTGCCGCGATGCGGTGCCCGGCATAATCGAATTCCAGATGGGCGATACGCTGCGGCTTTGGCTTCCACGCCGAAGGTTGCCAGCGATAGTGCGCTTCGCGTACATCGACCGGATCGATCATGAACCGAAGTACCGGTTTTGGCGTAACTTGCGCGATCCGAACCATGTCACCAAGCGTCGGCGGGGCAATGGCATTGCCGGTGATCGCGGTCCAGTCGTCGGCGATCTGCGGGATGTCGATGGCCGCAATCGGCGGCATTGCCAGCAGCCGCGCAGCAAGATCAGGGGCGATGCCAGTGTCGATCTGCCCGATCACGCCAGCGTCTTCATCATACCAAGCGGGCGGGTCGTGGGCAAACACCGTCAGGTGATCGGGCAATCCGGTCAGCGCCAGCCAGCTGTGCCCGTCATCACCGGTCTGCCATTCGAGCGTTGCCGTCAGGACTTCGGATGCCACGCGGACCTGCCGCCCTTGCTGCTGTTTCCAGCGCAGCAGACCCGCCGCAGCCGCTTCGCCGAGCCACTGCCAGCCATATGGGCCAGCCGGCGTCTTGTCAGCCGTGAAATCGCCGCCCTGCGCCGCCGGTGTCATCCGCGCCACCAGCCGCGCGGCCAGCGGATCGAACGGTATCAGGTGGGATTGCAATTCATAATACTGCAAGACCCGCCATTGCCGCGCCTTATCGGCGGTCCAGAACGCGCGAATTTGCATCAGAAACCGCGCGGGCGCGCAAGGGCCGGGCGATGCGGCCTGTGCTTTGGCACGCGGCGGCGGTTTGACCGTGCGTTTGGGCTCGATCACGAAGCACACCGACAGCGTTTCGATCAGCGCATTCTGGCGTTCGCGCCGCGCCCGCGCCAGCCAGTCCCCAACGTCACGCGATACGATGCCCGCTGCCTCTGTCCCCGCAGCGATCTTTAGGCGGGGCGGTTCCTGCAATTCTTGCTCGAGCGCATAGAGCAGTGCTGCGACATGTTTGCAGCCATAACCGACCGGGCACGAACACACCGTATCGGTCGCAGGGAACAGCTCATCATCCGCAAAATCGACCGCGGTGTGATAGCGATTGCTGCCGCTGCCCCGCACACGCGCGCTGGCCGTCTTGGTTTCGATGTCGATCTGAACGAAGCTGACCCGCCCGTTGCGGAAATACGACAGCCCGGCGCGCGCCATCGAGTCGCTTCGCACCAGCTTGCGGATCATTTTGTCGGTAATCGCGCGTATCATCGCACCAGCGGATATGCCAACCGGCGCGCTATGCCAAGCCTGCGGGCCATGCAGCGGCTTGGCCCCGCCGCAGCGTCATTCGCGCAAGGCGGCGTCGCGGATGCGGATCAGTGGGCCAAGGATATAGTCGAGGATGGTCTGTTTGCCCGACACGATATTGGCTTCGGCGGTCATGCCGGGGATCACCGGGCGCTTGGGGCCGAAATCGCGGGTATCGGCGCGCAGCCGCACGCGGTAATAAGCGTCGCCCTTCGGGTCTTGGATGACATCGGCGGACACATCGCTGACGGTGGCGTCAAGCCCGCCATAAACCGCCGAGTCATAAGCCGAAATCTTGACCCGCGCGGGCAGTCCCGGCCACACATTGCCGCGATCACGCGGGGCGATGTGCACTTCGATGGTGACCACTTTGTCCACCGGCACGATTTCCGCGACCGGTTCGCCCGGGCGGATCACCCCGCCGATGGTTTGCAGGTACAATTTGTTGACCACGCCGCCAAGCGGTGCGCGGATTTCTTCGCGCGTGTTCTTGTCGCGCGCGGCGTTGAGCGTTTCGCCGGCTTTGGCCAGTTCCATTCGCACCATGGCGGCTTTGGCCTTGATATCTTCCATATCGCGCGTGAACACTTCGCCGCGTCGTGCCCCCGCTTCGGAAATCTGCGCCGCGCTTTGCGGGATCTGGTTGACGACATCCTCGATGCGTGTGCGCAACGCGGCCAGCGCCTGGCGTTTGTCGAGCACTTCGCGTTCGGAAATCGCCTCTTCCTGATAGGCGCGTTCCAGCTTGGCCAATTGCTGCTGGCCCAGATTTTCTTCGGTCCGCAGATTGATCAGCCGCGCGCGCAACGAGGCGACTTCGGCTTGATGCTGGCGCATCTGTTCGCCGATAATGCCCGAAGCCTGCCGCCGCTGGGCCAGCCGGGACCGGAACAGCGCCTCTTCATCGCGCGCAATATCGGGCGCGGCGCTGGCAAGTTCGGGCGGGACAGTGAACGCAGCGGCCCCGGCAATTTCGGCATCGAGCCGCGCCAGCGTAATGCGTTTGGCCAAGACATCGGTCTGGCTGGTGGCAAATTCGGTGCCGGTGGTAACATTCGCCACGCGCATCAAGACTTGGCCCTGCTGCACGCGCGCGCCTTCTTGCACCAGAATTTGCTGGATAATCCCGCCTTCCTGATGCTGCACGATCTGGTTTTGCACCCCCGGCAGCACCCGGCCGCTGCCGCGCGTGACTTTGTCGAGCGTGAACAGGCTGGCCCAGACCAGAAACGCGCCGATCATCAGCGCCAGCAGACGCAAAGTTCGCCCCTGATGGTCGGTGCGGGTGCGCGCGCTCCACGGGGTTAGCCCGGCGACCGGCTGATGCGCCAATGGACGCGCGCCCGCGAACGCCGCTTGCGTTTCATCGGGGGACACGTCCTCGAACAGGCCGCCGCCGCCCATCGCGCGAATGATGCGGTCGCGGGCAAAATTGAACACCATGCGATACCTCGGCCACAGACGCGCGGGCCGCGATTGGCCCCGGCTCCGAACCGGGTGGAAACTAGGGTCGTGTGGTGCACAACTGCTTGGACGCGCGCTATGGGCAAACGCTTAGCCCGGTTTAGCGCCAGATTACCGCAAACAATGCTTAACCGTCCTCGGTAACCGAGGCTCGATTGATGCAGACACCGCCATCCCATCCCCGCATACGGGCAAAAACGCTGATCGGCCGCTGGCTGCGCGCGGGCGGTGACCGGTTGCTTGCGGGTGATCCAGCCGAACCGGCGGCGATGGCCGGACCGCTTGAGCCATTTACCATGGCAGCCGGGCTGGCGGCGTTGTGTGCGGCGCTGGGGCGCACCGCAAGCGCCGCCGATCTGGTCGGTGCGCTGTCCGCCGTCGATGGCGCGATGGCACCGGCGTTTGCGCCCGAAGCTTTGGCGCGTGTCGGGCTGTTGGCGCATTGGCTGGCGGTGTCGCCCGACCGGTTGCAGCCGCACGATGTGCCCGCGCTGGTGCGCTGCACCGATGGCGGTGTGCTCGTGCTGCACACGATTTTGCCGGGCGGTTTTGCGCTGGTCGAAGACCGGCGTGGCCGTCATGCGATTGTCTTGGCCCGGCTGGCGGGGCTGGTCATCCCCGAAGTGCTGGTGGCAGGCCCCGCCGATCCCGACCAGCACGGCGCGCATGGCGAAGCGGATGATCTGATCCGGCGCAATCCCCGGCTGTGGCTGCTGGGCGCGTTCATGGGCGAAAAGCGGCGGCTGGGGCAATTGGCGCTGACCGCGCTGCTGCTCAATTTGTGTGCGCTGACAATCCCGCTCTATATGCGCGCGATCTATGACCGGGTGGTGCCCAATCTGGCGATTGAATCGCTATGGGCGCTGTCTGCCGGGGTGGTGATTGCGCTGATTTTTGAGCTGCTGCTGCGCCATGTGAAGGCTGGATTTGTCGAAAGCGTCGGGCTGCGCGTTGGCCAAGCGGTGCAGCACAAGGCGGTTTCGGCCATCTTGCGCGGGCGTATGCAAGATAAAGACAACCATGTCGGCGCGCTGATGCTGGCCTTGCGCGATACCGAACAGCTGGCGCTGCTGATGCCGCTGGCCTTTGTCACTTTTGCGGTCGATGTGCCCGCGATCTTTGGCTGCTTTGCGCTGATCGCGCTGATCGGCGGGTGGATGGTGTTTGGCCCGGTGATCGGTGCCGCCGCGCTGATGGTGGTCGGCATGGTGACCAATTTCGCGCTCAAACTGGCCAGCCGCCGCGCCAGCCGACTGGGTCAGGCGCGCAACAACTTGATCGTCGAAGTGGCCGAAGGCTGGCAGACGATCAAAGCCAACCAGGGTGAAGGCCGGTTTCTCGCGCGCTGGGATACTGTCAGCGATCATCTCGGCCTGTCCACGCGCGATACGCGCAAATGGCAGGAACTGCCGCTGCATATGGGATCGTTGCTGGTGCAATTGGTTACCGTGCTGGTGGTGATGATCGGCGTGTTCGAAATCAAGGCCGGCATGATGACGCAAGGCGCGATGATCGCGGTCATCATGCTCGCCGGGCGCGCAATGGGGCCGGTAGCATCGGCGATCAGCACGACCGCGCGGCTCTATCAAACGCTTCCGCAACTGGCCGCGCTCGAACGCGTGCTGAAAACCGCGCCCGAACGCCGCGTGTCAGACCCCGCGATTGCGCCCGGTCGGCTGTCCGGCGCGATCACCGTCAAAGACTTGGCCTACCGTTTTGCCGGAGCGGGCGACGACGCTTTGCGCGGGGTCAGCCTGACGCTGGCGCCGGGCGAAAAAGTTGCGCTGATCGGGCGTTCGGGTTCGGGCAAATCGACTCTGCTGCACTTGCTGGCCGGATTGCTGCCACCGCAGGCCGGGCATTTGCTGATCGACGGCCATGCCATCGACCATTTTTCCGCCGCGCAACTGCGCCGCTCGCTGGTCTATGCCGCGCAAGACGGCGATATTTTCGACACCACGATCTGGGACAATATCCTGCTCGGCATTCCCGAACCCGATCCGGCGGTGATCGAACGCGCGATCCGCTGTTCGGGGCTCGATGCCTTTGTGTCGCGTTCGGTCGAAGGCTATATGCGCAAGACCGGCCCGCGCGGGCGTGCCTTGTCGGGCGGGCAGCGCCAAACGGTGCTGCTGGCGCGCGCGCTGATTCGCGATCCGCAAGTGCTGCTGCTCGATGAACCGACCGCTGCGCTCGATATTACCAGCGAAGCGGCGATTATCGCGGGCTTGCGCGAAGCCGCTGCCGACCGCACGCTGATCGTGGCGACGCACCGGCTGGCGCTGCTCGATCTGGTTGACCGGGTGATCTGGCTCGAAGACGGGCGCGTGGTCGCCGACCGGCCCAAAGCCGATGTGCTGACGATGCTGCGCGAAGCCAATACCCGCCGTGCCAGCGCGCACGCGGCCTGACCGGGGGGGATGGCACGCATGGCAGGCGGTTCGAGCGATGGCGAGGTCAACCACTGGCCGGCCTTTGTCGATGTGTTGACCACGGTCATCATGGTGGTGACGTTTCTGCTCGTGATTATGAGCGCGGCGGTGATGATGCTGTCGCAACGGGTGATCCGGCAGATGCAACTGCGCGCTGCGCAAGCCGGGCAGCCGCTGTCCGCGCCGCCTGCTGCGGCCAGTGGCAAGCCTGCCGCACCGGTGCGCTCGCCGCGCGCCGCGCCCGATGGCTCTGCCGTAGCTGAAATGGGCGCGATCTTGAAAACGCAAACCCCGGTGACGGGCGATGAACGCCTGTCGATCCGCACCCGCGACACGCCCGAAACGCTCAAGCTCACCGTCAAGGCGACCGAAGCGCCGAGCACCGACAAAGGTATTGCGGTGACCGTTGCGGCCACGCTGCTGAAGATCAGCTTTGCGCCCGAAGCGCTCAATTACGACGATGGCACCACCAAACGCGTAATCGAGTTTCTCCACGCCCATCCCGAACCGGGCGCGAGCTATGAAATCTGGTCATTCGTGCCGCAGTCCGGTTCGGTCAGCCAAGCGCAACGCGTGGCGTTTTACCGCGCGGCGATGACGCGCAACTTGCTGGTCAAAGCGGGCGTGCCAACGACCGCGATCATGACTCAGATCCGCATCACCGAACCCGGATTGCCCGATGGGCACACCGTGCGCGTCGTGCTGAAACCATAAGGCGGGGCTGGGCGATGGAACAGAAAATCCGCACCGAACTGCTCAAGATGTTCGGCATGATGCTGGTGCTGGTGGGGCTGGGGATTTACGCGCGCGATTTCGTGCTGGCGGGGATTCAGGCCAAGCTGGCGCTAAACTTGTCGATTTTTGCGCTGTTTGCGCTCGCCGCGTGGCTGGGGTTTCGCCACGTGTTCGCGCTGCGCAACGAAGTGCTCGCGCTCAAAGCCTTGCAGGCCGATTATGACCCGCGCGCGCGGCGGCGCGGCGGCGCGGTTGATCTGACGCGGCCCGCCGTGGTGTTTCAGCAGCCCGAATTGCTGGGCGAAGGCTATCGCCTGATTGCCGAAGAACTGGGCAAGCAGAACGAATTGCAGATTTCGAACGCCACCGTGCAGACTTTGCTCCACGAAGTCGATCAGCGGATCAACGACCGCAAATCGACGCTGATCTACTTTTCCGGGCTGATGGTGTTTCTCGGGCTGCTCGGCGCATTCATGGGGCTGATGAAGACGGTCCATTCGGTGTCCGATCTGATCGGCAGCATGGACATGACCGGATCGGGCGGCACCGACGCCTTTGGCAAGATGATCGAAGGCATGAAAGCGCCGCTGTCGGGGATGTCGGTCGGATTTTCCTCGTCGCTGTTCGGGCTGATGACCTCGATGGTGCTGGGCGCGCTCGAACGCTGCATGACGAGCGCGATGAAATCGCTGCGCAACGAATTCGAACATTGGATTTCGCGCCAGGCCGCGCTCGAAAGCGCGCCCGGTGAAAGCGGTGTGACACTCGCCGATGATCGCGCCTTGCGCCGCGTGCTCGAAACCGGCAGCCGCCAGTTGCACGAATTGCGCGATATCGCCACCGCCAACAGCGAACTTGCGCGCGCCGAACAGCACCGCATCGACGCGTTGCAAAATGCGATGGTCACGATGGTCGGCACGATGGTCAGCATGACCGAGGCGATTGCCACGCTGGCCGATCCCGGCGAAGTGCTCGCACCGATCAGCAGTGCGGTCGAACGGCTGGCCGCGCAGCAAGCCGATGTGCTGACGACGATTGCCGCCTTGCAGGGCGATGCGGCCGCTGATCGTGACAATGTGCGCGGTTTGGTGGCCGTGCTCGAAATGGCGGTGGATCGGCTGGAAGCGGTCGATGGACCCGAATTGCACGGGCAGCTTGACCGGTTGCTCGCGCTGCACACCCAGGCCGCCGCGCGCTGGCCAACCCCCGTTGCGGCGGGCGAAGCCCCCGCTGCCGACAGCGTGCGCGGTGGCGGGCTGTGGTGCTGGCTGGGGCAATGGCGCGCCAACCGGCGGATCGAAGCGCAGCTTCGCGCGCAGCGGCGCGATATTGCCGCGTTGACGCGCGATTTGCACGTGGCGCTGGCGGGCAACCGCCGCGCCATCCGCAAAGCCGGGCGAGTCGTTGGCAGGCGGCTCGACCGTGTGGCCGAAGGGCGTGACCGCGACCGGCGGCAATTGGAGCGGTTGTCCAGCCTGACCGATGCCCAACGCGCCGAACTGGTGCGCATCCGCACCCGGCTGGCGCACTTGCCCGGCACCGGTACCGCGCAAGACGCGCCCTATACCGGCGGGCGGGCGCTGCTGCAAAGCTTGCGCGAACGGCTGCAAGTGGGGTTTGAAACCGCTCCGCCGCCTGCTGACGGTGCCGGAAGTGCAACCGGAACGTATGATTAAGCACTTGGATCGTAACCATCTGGAGGAAAGGTGAAGCCATGTCTTTGTTGGATTCGATCCGGCGGCGCAAAATGTTCGAGCGGTCGGCCGAACGCTATCAGTGCTGGGTAAGCGGGCAGTTGCAACTGTGCGACAGCGGCGTGGTGTTCGATGGCAAATTGGTCAACGTGTCGGTTGGCGGTGCCATGTTCCGCCCGGCGCTGGCCTATTTGCTGTCGCGCAAGGGTGGTGAGGTGATCTTGCGCGTGGGTGATCTGGCGGTTGCCGGGGAAATCATGGGCACCACGCCGATGGGTTATGGCCTGCGGTTCGATGCGCCGCTTAACGATGCGGTGCTGCGCCACGTGTTGGAACAGCAATCCGCAGTCTCTGCGTAGAAATCCCTAAGTTACGGTTTTTCGTGCGTTATCCCTGTTCGTTTAGCATCCGGGCACAGCGAAACAGCACGAAAGCGCACCGCCCCATGCCGACTTTTCATCACCGTTTGCTGACCCGTTCGGGCGTGCTGCTGGGGCTTGTGGCGTTCGTGCAACCCAGCCCGAGCGAGGCCAAAGCGCTGGCCGGGCCGATGCCCGATGGCACCACGCTGGCGCGTGCGCTGATGGTCGATCCGGTCGAACCCGTCGCGGCTGCCCCCGCCGCCGAGGCGCGCGCCGCAGCACCCGAACCGGGCGAGCCGCCCGCCGATGCGGTCGAATCGTTGCGTGGTGCGATTATTGCCGCGCTCAAAGGCAACCCCGAAATCCAGATCGCGCTCGCCCGGCAGGATGATGCCTATTATGGCGTGGCTGAAGCGCGCGCGGCGTGGTTGCCGCACATTGATGCGACCGTGGGGTACGGGCGCGAAGTGGCGCGGGTCGGGCACAGCACCGCAACGTGGGAAAATCGGCTCGAAGGCACGATCACGCTGTCGCAGAACATTTGGGACTTTGGCGTCACGCTCAACGATATTCGCCGCGCCCGCGCGACCTATCGCAGCGCGCAATGGGCCACGCGCGAAAAGATCGAAGCCATCGCGTATGATATCACCAGCGCTTATGTGCAGGTGCTGCAAGCGCAGCGGTTGGTCAGTCTGGCGCAAGAAGAGATCGAGGCCGACCGGCGCGTGTTGCGCATGGTGACAGTGCAGAAAGATCTGGGCCTGACCACGCCTGCCGATGTCAGCCGTGCGCAAGCGCAGATCGACGGCGCACGCTCGGTGGTGCTCGATCGCAAAAGCGCGCTGCAACAGGCGCGGCTCGGCTATCGCCGCCTGACCGGGCATTTGCCCGCCACCGCGCTCGAACTGGCCCCTGCGGCATCGATGCTACCCCCCGATGTCGAAACAGCCGTGGCGATGATCGACAACCAGTCGCCGCGCATGGCGCAAGCGGTCGAAGACCGGCGTTCGCTCGACCGCCAATATGCCAGCCAGCGCGGGGCGTTTTTGCCGCATGTCGGCGCGGTCGTGCAGGGCAATCACAAATACGATGTGCTGGGCAAAAGCGGCATTGCCGATGATGCGCGCGCGATGGTTACCGTCAGCTACAATCTGTTCAACGGCGGGGCCGATCTGGCAGTGCAACGCCGCATCGCCGCACGGCTGCGCGAAGCCGATTACGAGCTCGACCGCCGCCGCCGCGATGTCGAACAGAATATCCGCACCGATTTTGATGCGCTCGGTGCCGCGCGGCAAAAGATCGGCACGATCGACGCGGAAATCGCCTCCGCGCGCAAAGTGGTTGACCTCTATCGCCAGCAATTCCGCGAAGGCCGCCGCACGGTGTTCGAAGTGCTCGACAGCGAAAAGACGCTCTATGCCGCGCGCGCCAACCAGATTGTCAACCAGACCGCGATGAACTTGGCCGAATACCGCGTGCTGCAAGGCCTTGGCAGCTTGTTCGATCTGGTCAGCGACCGCGAACCGCTCCCCCCACTCGTCGTCCCCGCCCCGCACAAACGCTAGGGTCTAATTTTGCCATCGCGCAAGCGGCGCTAATCCGCGCGCGCAAACCAGATCACGTGGCGCGCGCCTTTGCCGTTGGCGCGCGCGCGCACGATCACTTCGTCAACTGCAAACCCGGCTTCGCCCAGCCGCCGGACAAACCCCGCATCGGGCGCGGCGGACCAGATGGCCAGCACTCCGCCGGGGCGCAGCGCCGCGCGTGCCACGCCCAGCCCCCGGCGTGAATAGAGCCGGTTGTTGTCCGCCCGCACCAAGCCATCCGGGCCATTATCGACATCGAGCAGGATCGCATCGAATGTGCCGGGCGAGGTATCGATGACTTTGACGACATCGCCCACGATCAGCCGCACGCGCGGGTCATCAAGGCAGCCATTCGCCACCCCGGCCATCGGTCCGCGCGCCCATTCGATAATATCGGGCACCAGTTCGGCCACGGTTACGGCGGCATCGCCGGGCAGCACCGCGAGCGCCGCGCGCAACGTATATCCCATGCCATAGCCGCCGATCAGCACGTGCGGCTGACGCGCGGCGGCGATGCGTTCGCACGTCATGGTCGCCAGCGCCGCTTCGGAGCCGTAGACCCGCGTGCTCATCAATTCATTGCGGTCCAGCACGATCATGAAGTCGCCGCCATGGCGATAGAGCCGCAGCACGTCGCCACCGGGGATCGGCGCGCTGCCGATCAATTCACGCGCGATCATGGTGATAATCCTTCACAAGGCTTGCGCCGCGGCCCAGCCGCTGGCCCAGGCCCATTGGAAATTGTACCCGCCCAGCCAGTCGGTTACATCGACCGCCTCGCCAATCGCGAACAACCCCGGCACGCGCCGCGCCGCCAGCGTCTGCGATGACAAGTCGGCGGTGGCGATGCCTCCGGCGGTCACTTCGGCCTTTGCATAGCCCTCGCTGCCAGTGGGGGTAAAGCGCCAATCGGCCAGCCGCGCTTCAGCCGCTGCCAGCGCGCGGTCGGTGGTTGCGCCCAGATCGCCGGGGATCGCCAGCCGCTCGCCCAGCACATCGGCCAGCCGTTCGGGCAGACTGTCGCGCAGCACCCGGCGCAGACCGGCGCGCGGGTTGGCCGCTTTGGCCGTGCGCAACCAGCCGGGCGCGCGGCCGGGCAGAAAGTCGATGCCGATGGCCGCGCCATGCTGCCAATACGATGACACTTGCAGGATCGCCGGGCCGGACAGCCCGCGATGGGTGAACAGCGCCGCCTCGTGAAACACCGCTTTGCCACAGCGCGCGATCACCTCCGCCGATACTCCCGACAATTCGCGGAACAGCACGTCTTCGCCCGCCAATGTCAGCGGCACCAGCGCCGGGCGCGGTTGCACGACTTTCAACCCGAACCGGCGCGCAAGGTCATAGGCAAACCCGGTTGCGCCCAATTTGGGAATCGACGGCCCGCCGCAGGCGATCACCAGCGCCGGGGCGGTGGCGCTGCGGTCGCCCGCTGCAACGCGGAACTGCCCATCGGCGTGATCGACCGCGCGGATCGGCGCGTGGCACACAATGTCCACCGCGCCGTGCGAGCATTCAGCGATCAGCATCGCCACGATCTGACGCGCCGAACCATCGCAGAACAATTGCCCGAGCGTCTTTTCATGCCAGCCAATGCCATGGCGTTCGACCAGCGCGAGGAAATCGTGCGGCGTATAGCGGCTGAGCGCCGATTTGGCGAAATGCGGGTTGTGCGACAAAAACCGGTCCGGCGTAGTGCCCAGATTGGTGAAATTGCACCGCCCCCCGCCCGAAATCACGATCTTGCGCCCCGGTTCGGGCGCATGGTCGATCACCAGCACGCGCCGCCCGCGCTGCCCTGCCACGCCCGCGCACATCAGCCCTGCCGCGCCCGCGCCCAGAATGATCGCATCGTATGCGCGCGGCTTGGCGGATAACAGGCTGGGCTCGGTCACTGGCGAGCGCATAGCGGTGGATCGCGCATCGGGCTATCGCAATAAGGAAATTGTCTGCCCCGCCGCGATGCGTCAGGTGCGGACGGCGCGCTTGATCGACAGGCGGCACACGGGTGGGGAAAGTCCCTGATGCGGCTGACCGATATCGAAACATTCGTCGTCGGCAATCCGCCGCCGCACTTTGGCGGGCGCTATTTCGTGTTTGTGCGGCTAACCACGGCGTGCGGGATCACCGGGCTGGGAGAGGCCTATTGCGTGCCGTTTTCGCCGCATCTGGTGGCGCAACTGTGCGAAGACATGTTTGCCCGTTACGCGCTGGGCACCGATCCGCACGATATCGAAACCATGTGGCGGCGCATCTATGGCGCGGGGTTTACCCAGCATCCCGATCTGACGGTGATGGGGGTGTTGTCGGCGCTGGAAATGGCCTGCTGGGACATAATCGGCAAAGCGGCCAGTCAGCCAGTGTACAAATTGCTGGGCGGGCAAGTCCACGAAGCCTTGCGCGCCTATACCTATATCTATCCGCGCCCCGGCGATGCCAGCGATGTCTATCACGACCCCGATCTCGCCGCCGAACGCGCGCAAGTCTATCTCGACATGGGCTTTACCGCGCTCAAATTCGATCCCGCCGGGCCCTATTCGGTGTTCGACGGTCGGCAATTGTCGCTCGCCGCGCTCGATCTGTCCGAACGCTTTGCCCGCACGTTGCGCGATGCGGTGGGCAGCCGCGCCGATCTCTTGTTCGGCACGCACGGGCAGATGACAGCGGCTGGCGCGATCCGGCTGGCGCGGCGGCTGGAGCCAGCCGACCCGCTGTGGCTGGAAGAGCCGCTGCCCCCCGATGCGCCCGAACAGACCGCGCTGGTTGCGCGCGCCACATCGATCCCCATCGCCACGGGCGAGCGGCTGGCCACCAAATATGATTTCGCGCGGCTGCTCGCCTGCGATGCGGCGGCGATCTGGCAGGTCAATCTCGGGCGCGTCGGCGGGCTGCTCGAAGCCAAAAAGATCGCTGGCCTTGCCGAAACGCGCCACGTGCAGATCGCACCGCATCTTTACTGCGGGCCAGTAGTGGGCGCGGCCAATATCCAATTGGCCACCGCATCACCCAATTTCCTGATCCTGGAAGGGATCGAGGACTGGGGCGGATTTCACGCACAGATCCTCAAGACGCCGATCCGGTTCGAACAAGGCCGGGTGATCCCGCCGACTGCGCCGGGGCTGGGGGTGGAATTGAACGATGACGTGGCGCGCGCGCATCCCTATGACGGGGCGATGCTCCATCTCGACATGACGCAGCACCCGGTCGGATGATCGAAACCGCCGATTACGTCATTATCGGCGCGGGCACGGCGGGTTGCGTCGTCGCCAGCCGCCTGTCGCAAGATCCGTGGAGCGAAGTCGCGCTGTTGGAGGCGGGCGGATCGGACCTGTCGGTGTGGATTCAGGTGCCGATCGGCTATGGCCGTACATTTTTTGACCGCCGGATCAACTGGATGTTCGAAACCGAGCCGGTGCCGGGGCTGGGCGGGCGCAGCAGTTACTGGCCGCGCGGCAAAGTGGTCGGCGGGTCGGGCTCGATCAATGCGATGGTTCATGTGCGCGGGTTTCCCCACGACTTTGATGCCTGGCGCGATGCGGGCAACCCGGGCTGGGGGTGGGACGATGTGCTGCCCCATTTCATCGCGTCCGAAGATCATGATCTGGGGCGCAGCGAATGGCACGGCACCGGTGGGCCACAGCACGTCACCGATATTTCGGCGCATGTCCATCCGCTGTGCCACCGCTTCCTCGCCACCGGCGCGACGTTGGGATATCGTGAAACCCGCGATTTTAACGGTGCCGATGGCGAAGGCTTTGGCATCTATAACATCAACACACGCGGCGGCTGGCGCGCATCGACCGCCAATGCCTATTACTGGCCAGTGCGCCACCGCCGCAATCTGACGCTGATCCGCCAGGCGCGGGTGATGCGCGTGGTGTTCGAAGGGCGGCGCGCGGTGGGTGTGGCCTATCTCCACCGGGGTCGCGAACGCGTGATCCGCGCGCGGCGCGAAGTGGTGCTGTGCGCCGGTGCGATTGGATCGCCGCACTTGCTGCAACTGTCGGGCATCGGCGATGCGGCGGTGCTGGCGCAGCACGGTATTGCCGTGGTGGCCGATCTGCCCGCAGTGGGCCGCAATCTGCAAGACCACCTTGCGGTCAGCTATTTTTACCGCACGTCAGTACCCACGCTCAACTCTGTGCTCGGGCCGATGACCGGCAAACTGGCGGCTGGCCTGCGCTATCTGTTCGACCGGGGCGGGCCGTTGTCGATGAGCGTCAATCAGGCCGGTGGTTTCGTCCGTGCCTCACCCGATGATCGGCACCCGGCGTTTCAGCTCTATTTCAGCCCGGTCAGCTATACCCGCACCCCGCTTGCGGCGCGGCGGCTGCTCAACCCCGATCCGTTTCCGGCGTTCCTGCTGTCGTTCAACGCCTGTCACCCGACCAGCCGGGGCCATCTGACGATCACCTCGCCCGATCCGTTTGCCGCGCCCGCGATTCACCCCAATTATCTTTCGACCGACCATGATGTCGCGCAAGCGCGCATCGGCACGCGCCTGTTGCGCCAGATCGCCGGGGCAGCGCCACTGTCAGAGGTGATCGTCGAAGAGCTCGTGCCCGGTGCGCACGTCGCGGATGATGACGCGCTGCTGGCCGATTTCCGCGCGCGCGCTGATACGGTCTACCACCCCACCTCGACGTGCCGCATGGGTCCAGACCCGGCCACGTCGGTGGTTGACAGCCATTTGCGCGTTCATGGCATTAGCGGTCTGCGCGTGATCGATGCCTCGATCTTCCCCACCATTACCAGCGGCAACACCAATGCGCCCACAGTCATGGTCGCCGAAAAAGGCGCCGCCCTGCTGGTGCAGGACCGCGGTAGAGCGTGATGTGAGCCGCAGTCCATCATCGCCGATGCTTGCATTTCGGCCAAAGACTGCTAAGCGCGCCTTCTTCGTCAGGGCCAAGCCTTGATGACATCCGCTGCGGGAGGGGGGGCTTCGACCTGCCCTGTTTGACCGCTCACTCTGCGGGGGAAACCCCAACAGGACGACAAGGAGGCCATCATGGCCAAGAAGATCGACTGCTATATCAAGCTTCAGATCAAAGCGGGCGAGGCCAAGCCTTCGCCGCCGATCGGGCCAGCGCTGGGCCAGCGCGGCGTCAATATCATGGGTTTCTGCAAAGAGTTCAACGCTTCGACGCAAGAGATCGAAAAGGGCACACCGCTGCCGACGGTCATCACCGTCTATTCGGACCGTTCGTTCACCTTCATCACCAAGACCCCGCCGGCGACATTCTTCATCAAGCAGGCGCTCGGGCTGAAATCGGGTTCGAAGCTGCCGGGCAAGACCTCGGCTGGCACGATTACCCGCGCGCAACTCGATGCGATTGCCGAATCGAAAATGAAGGATCTCAACGCCAACGATATCGCGCAGGCGTCAAAGATCATTGAAGGTTCCGCCCGCTCGATGGGCATCCAGGTGGTGGAGGGCTGATCCGATGGCAAAACCAACCAAAAAAGCCAAAGCGCTCGAAGCCAAGCTGGGCGATACGCAAAAGCTCTACGCGATCAATGATGCGATCGCGCTGCTCAAAAGCCTGAAAAGCGCCAAGTTCGATGAATCGCTCGAAGTTGCGCTGAACTTGGGCGTTGATCCGCGCCATGCCGATCAAATGGTGCGTGGCATGGTCACGCTGCCTGCCGGGACCGGCAAAGACGTGCGCGTGGCCGTGTTCGCGCGCGGTGACAAAGCCGCTGCCGCGCTCGCCGCCGGTGCCGACCGTGTCGGGGCCGAAGACTTGCTCGAAGACATTCAGGCAGGCAATGTCGATTACGGTCGCGTAATCGCCACCCCTGATCTGATGGGATTGGTCGGGCGTCTGGGCAAGATTCTGGGCCCCAAAGGCCTGATGCCGAACCCGAAACTGGGCACCGTCACGCCCAATGTGGCCGATGCGGTCAAGGCCGCCAAAGCCGGGCAGATCGAATTCCGCGTCGAAAAGGCCGGGATCATCCATGGCGGGATCGGCAAGCTGTCATTCACCGATGAAGCGCTGCGCGCCAATTTCGACGCCTTTGTCGATGCCATCGTCAAAGCCAAACCGGCTGGCGCAAAAGGCAAATATGTCCGCAAAGTCGGCCTGTCGAGCTCGATGGGCCCCGGCATCAAGATCGACGTGGCACAAGTCTACGGCGGCTGATTGCACATAGAGCGGAGTGCGATTAGATTGAATCGCATTCCGCTCTGGAGACTTTGTTTGCGCGTGATTTATTGCAAAAAACCGGTTCCCACTTTTTTGCATCACGCTCTAAAGTCTTTGTTTTCGCGTGATTTATTGCAAAAAACCGGTTCCCACTTTTTTGCATCACGCTCTAGGTCGTGGTGACAATTTAACTATCGTAGCCAGATCG
>CAINGT010000075.1 GCA_903848655.1 uncultured Sphingomonadales bacterium | reverse complement strand
GCTGATTCGCGACGGAATAGATTCAGACTTTACCGCCTTTTGCAAGGACGCAAGCCACTAGAGCGGTATGCGATTAGATTGAATCGCATACCGCTCTAAAGTCTTTGTTTTCGCGTGATTTATTGCAAAAAACCGGTACCCACTTTTTTGCATCACGCTCTAATGCATCAGCGGGGCCTCGCACCGTTGCTGGCGCGCAATGAGCAGCGCATAGGCGGCGCGCAAGATCCCGGCGGGCTGATCGCTGGCGCGGAGCACGCGGCCAAGGGTCGGCAACCCATGCGTTTCAAGCCGATCGGCATGGGCAGCAAGGCCCGCTTGAAGCGTGCGGGCCATTCCCGGTCCTGCTTCTGCGCAGTCGATAAGGGCGCGCCACGCCGCAGCGATTGCCCCGTCGCTGGCACCGCGCGGCATATTTGACAGCGCCCGTTTCGCTGCCCTCACCCGCCACCAGTCGAACGTGTCCCGGACTTTGCGGTCATGCAGTCTGGCTGTGCGCCGCCACAGCGACAGATCAACCGGATCACCCGCGCCGAACAGCGTGAGCGGGCTGACCGCCAGCCGATCACCCTCGCGACGGATTTTTGCCAGGATCATGCCTTGCCAGCCGGTGTGGACCGACGCTTCGAGCGCCGCAATCGTCGCGCCCGACCGCTCGTCATGATCGAGCGTCAGCGCCAGCCAGCGCCCGTTCTCGTCCCGGATCGGCCAGACGAGCTGCTGCGCCAGATCGTCGAACTGAAACGCTGCGACTTGCGTCGGACAGAGCAGGCCCACCGGCGCGGATACACCGCCCGCATCGAGGCCAAGCCCCGCTTGGCGCAAGAATGCCGCACGCAAGTCGCGCCAGTCGCGGATTGCATTGCGATCATTGGCCTGTGGCGCGGCGGCTTTCTCCACGATCACCGCCCGCGCACCGGCGGGTGCCGACAGCCGCCCATCCGCCGACAGGTTCGCGCCGGTCAGCGCGATGCGGGCATGGGCGAGGCGAGAGAGCGGGGCGGCTTGCCACAGCGTTTGCGTGTGCCAGGCATCGCCCGGGACAAAGTTCGGGTCCTGCCCCGGCCCGCGCGCCAGCGTGGTCGATAGCCACTGCCCCGATGCCGGATCGAGGAACCACGCGGTAACGCCGCGCGCGCCGGTGGCAGTGGTCCAGCGCTCGCCGCCGCAGCCGATCAGCGTCAGCGGCGGGGCCGGGCTGAAATCGCGCCGGACTTTGCCCGCCAGCCCGATCAGCCGGTTCGCTTCAGCCCCGCGCAAGGCGGCGGTAAGAGCAAAGCCCGTGGCCGCCAGCTCCATCATCCTGTCGGGATCGAACGCCACAGACCGCTGCCGCCGCAACCGGATCTGCGCCGCCACACCGCGCAGGATCGCTGCCAGCCGGGGCAGGCTGTCCGCGCGCGACGACACCGACAGCTCGAACAGCGCTTCTTCAAGCGGCACCGGGGCAAGGTTGAAACCCAGCGCAGCCGTGTCGCACAAGATCGCAACGACCCGGTCAAGGAATGGGCCATCAATCGGAACCGCACAATCAGGCGCGTTGTCATCGTCGTGCGCGTCTGGCCCCGCAGGGTGTTCTGGCACGCCAAGCCCGAAATGGCGGCGTGCGGCAAGCACGGCAGCGGCGTGGACCGCTTTGCATCGCGATTTGGCGATCTTGGACACGATCCCGTCAAAGCCTTGCCCGCGCAAGATGCGCACCGGATCATCCTCCCCGGCAAAGCGGATCGAAAGGGCAGTGGCGGTGGCAGTGATCGCACCCGCGTTCGCAACCAGTTCAAGCGCCGCGCGCCAGCTTGCTTTGCCCGCCCAGCGTTGCAGCGCCACCGGGTCGAGCGCCGCCAGGATCGCAACCGGGTCGGGTGCAGGCTCCGCCGGGACTGGCGCGGTCGTTTCCGCCTCGTCCGCCGCCAATGGCAGCGTCTGGAGGAAGATAACGGCGGCGATGCGGTGGCGGCACACCGTGATGGCCTTGCACGCGCAGTCCGCCGCCTTTGGCCCGCGCGCGTCGATCCGGACGATTTGCCCGTCCGCCGCCACTTCGGCGCGGCTGCCGTCTGTCGAAACCAGCCGCAACCGGCCTTCCGCAAGATCGCGATGCGCGCGGCGGACCAACCCAGGATTGGCCAAAGTGGCTAGCGCGGCATCGTCGAACACCGCCAGACTCGCGCGCAAAGCGGCATCGATCATGCGATCACGCCCCCGATCCATTCGGCAAAACGGTCGGGCGTCAGCGCTGCTATGGTCATCCCGCACCCGACCAGCCGTTCAGCCATGCGCCGGTCATAGACTGGTGCGGCATCGTCCGACAGCGCCCCCAGCCCCAGCATGGTAATCCGCGCCGATGCCATCCGCCGGACACCCGCCAGCAACCGGCGAACCGGCGCGCCTTCCTCAAAATCGCTTATCAGCACAAAGATCGTGCGGGTCGGCTGCGTTACCAGCGTTTCGCAATATTCCACCGCCGCGCCGATCTTGGTGCCCCCGCCAAGCTGGACCGACATCAGCACTTCAACCGGATCGTGCGCCTCGCGCGACAAATCGACCACTTTGGTATCGAACACCACCAGCTTCACCGCCACCGCTGGCAGTGCCGCGAGGATCGAAGCCATGACCGCGGCATAGATCGTCGAGCTCAACATCGAGCCCGACTGGTCGACGCACAAGATGATCGTCCATGGCAAGCGCCGCCGATTGCGGCCATGAAAGCGCAGCCGGTCCGCCACGATCCTCTTGCGGTCGGCATCCCAGTGCTTAAGGTTTTCGCGGATCGTCGCGCGCCAGTCGAAGTTCTGCATCACTTTGAGCTGGCTGCGACGAAACCGGTTGGGCTTGCCCGCCAGCGCCGCCTCAACCCGCGGCTTCAATACGCGCAAGATCTCTTCGACCACTTTGCGCGTCACTTCGCGGATCTTGTCACGCATCGCGGGATCGGCACGGCCTTTGAATGCGATCAGCGCCTTGAGCAAGTCCGGGTTCGGCTCCAGCGCATCGAGCACTTGGGGATCGGACAGCAGTTCGCTCATCCCCAGATTGTCGATGGCGTGGGCTTGCACGGTTTCATAAACCGATTGCGGGAACAGCTTGCGCAATTCGCCCAGCCAGCCGAGCGGTGTCAGCACTCCGGGATCGAGCGATCCACCACGCCCGCGCGCAATCTTGCCGCGCCGCAGTCCGCGCTTTTCCATTTCGCGGGCGTAAAGGTAATCGAGCGCGCGGTCAGCGCGCTGGTCACCCGCGTTCAGGCCATCAGACGGCAGCGAGCGTTCGGCATAGCGGCCCAAAACCAGCCGCCACCGCAGGGCAAGGTTCGGATCGCTCATGCCACACCCTTCATGCCACATCCTTCATGCCACACCCTTCATGCCACACCGTCGCGGTCGAGCACGGCAGCCAGTTCGCGGTCGAGCGCAAGGTTCGCCATCATTTCGGCCTGCGGAATGGCGATCAGCATCGACACATGGTCGGGCCGCGCACCGATCATCGCGGCCACGTCTTCCCCCAAGCGGTCCACCTCGCGCGGGTCGAGCGGCATCAGTGCCAGCCGCAAATGCGGCAGCAGGTCCACGAATTGCGCCTCGTCGGCACCGGCTATGACGTCGTTGAGCGTTGCGATAATCTCCGGCAATGACCACAGCAGCTCGCGCGCCACCGCGATCACCCCACCCAGCAAGGCCAGCCGCTCGGCCGGATCGACATGGCCGCTGGCGAGTTCGCCGCGCAGCCGGCCCTGCAAGGCTTGTGGAGAGCCCTGCCCATCGATCAGCGCAAAGGCCAGCACACCGCCCGCCAGCAGCGGATCGAGATCGGCCGCTGCCAGCCGCGCCAGCGCCTCATCGAACAGCGCAAGATCAAGCGGCGCGGCGCACGACCGTGCGAGTGCGATCACCCCGCGCAAATCGGCCAGCGCAGTCAGGCCTGCTCGCACTTGCTCTGTGGCGCAATCGGCAAGTTCGGGCAGCAGCACAAGAATACGCCGCCACGCGGTCGCCATAAGGCTGTCGAGCACTGTCGTGTCGGTAATACCCAGGATGTCGCGCCCGCGCCACACTTGCACCAGATCTGCCAGCGCGGACACCACCGAATGCAGTTCGGGGTCTTCAACCACGTGCGCTTCGACCAGTTGGAGGATCGCTTCGCCGCCTTTGCCCAGCCCGGCGCGGCAGGCGGCGGCGAACAGATCAATCGCGGCGAGCGCGCTGCGCCCCTTGCCCTGCGCTTCGAGCGCGGCCAGCTTGTGCGCGAGGGCAAACGCCAGCGCTTCGTCGAGCGTATCCGCCGCCTCGGACAGTTCGATCAGGCGTGCTTCGACCAGCGGTGACCAGCATACGTCCCAGATTTCGAACAGCCGGTCGAGCATGGCATCGTTGCGAAAATCTGGCCCGGCGGTGCGCTGCGCAAAGTCGGCACCGATCAGCACCATGGCGTGGCAGAACCGGCTGGCGGCCCGGTGGCGATCCTTGCGATAGATATCGAGCGTGCGGTTGCGCCTTTCGCCATCCGCCACCGTAAAGCCGAGCGCCCGCGCCCGCGCGCGCACCGCGTCGACCAGCGGGGGCGCGCCAGAACCGGGCGGAACTTCGCCAATCGCCGCACCGGTCAGCCATGTGCGCAAGGCAACCAGCAGCGGCGCATCGTCGCCAACCACCTCTTCCTTGATAAAGGTGGAGCGGATCGCATCAAGAATATCGTCGCGCGCGGGAAACGGGCGGCCGCGCAAGGCCGCCAGCCGCTCGGCCTGTTCGATTGCGCCGGTAACGACCGGAAATGACGGCGCATCGCCGCCGCTCTGGCGCAAGTGCCGGGCGAATCCGGTAACGATCTCGACCGCCAGCGCCCGCCCGCCACTGTCGCGTGCGTGCCACAGCCGGTCATAGAACCCCGGCATCGGCAGCCCGGCACCATAGCCCGCCATCGCATCAAGCTGGCGCATGCCATAGCGGATCAGATAGCACCGACCCGCTGTGTCCTCGGGCTTGACCGCGCTGCCTGAACCCTGCGCCAGCAGCGCTGTGGCGTGAAACCCGCCGACCACGACGATGATCGGCCCGGCCACTTGCGCGCGGACTTCTGCCACCAGCGCGCGCATCTGCGTTTCGCGCACCAGCGTGCCATCGCGCGCGATGCGCACAACGTCGGTCGCCGCACGGATGCAGGCGCAATATTGCCCGACATCGGCGAAAAAGCCCCGCCAATCGGCGTCGGTCAGGCGGGTTTCGAACACTTGGTCCCATACTTCGTTGCCATCGCGGCACCCGAGTTCGCGCGCGAGCGCGGTGACATAATCACCGACATCGAACGGGCGCTCATCGCCCAGCAGCGAGCGCCCTTGCGCGGCGTCGTCTTCGTCCACCATGGCGCGCGCCGTGGCAGGCAAGTCGATGAACCGCGCCGGGATGCCCCGGCTCGCGGCGGCTTGCAGCGCGATCAGTTCGGGGCTGTGCGCGCAAAACGGGAAATAGCTGGCCACCCGACGTGTCGCGCCATCGCGGGCCGCCTCCCGCAACGCTACCACCGCCACCGGTGCGCGGGTGCGCGGATCGCACAGCAGCGGGATCAACGGATCGAAATCGCACGGCCCTTCGACCACGATCGCCGCCGGATTAACCGCCGCGATCAACCGTTCGAGCTGCGCAGCGCAAGCGGGGCTGTGATGCCGGATCGGCACCACCCACAGATCGCGAACCGGATCGTGCAGCGGGGGCGATTGCACCGCAGGTTCAGCCAAGCCGAAGCGCGCGCGCCGCCTGGTAGAACTCTTTCCACGCCCCTGACCGGCCCGCGCGCTCTTTCACCACGTGATCGACATAAGCGCGCAGCCGTTTGCCATCGTCGGGCGAATCCTTAAGCACCACGCCCTGAATCTGCCGCGCGATATGCGCGCCCGACAGCGTACCGTTATCGAGATAGACCGCCTCTAGCGCGGCGGCGTGGAGCACGTTGACCGCCTCGGCCGTCGACATTACCGCATCGGGGCGGTTAAGGCTGACCCCTTCTGCGGTACGCCCGGTGCGCAAGTCCTGAAAGGTGCGCACCAGCACGTCGGCCACTTCGCGCTCGCCCTTGATCGTCACGCCCGCCGGACCGAGCCGTTCGGCCAATTGTTTGAGCACCAGTTCGCGTTCGAATTCGGGGTCGGCAATCGGATGGACGGTTTCGAAATTGAACCGCCGCTTGAGCGCGCTCGACATCTCGTGCACCCCGCGATCGCGCAAGTTGGCAGTGGCGATGACGTTGAAGCCCGGTGTGGCGCTGGCCATCGCATCGGCACCCAGTTCGGGCAGCGCGAGCGCCTTTTCCGACAGGATCGAGATCAACGCATCCTGCACCTCGGGCGGGCAGCGGGTCACTTCCTCGAACCGCACGATCCGCCCCGATCGCATGGCATTAAGCACCGGCGACGGCACCAGCGCGCGTTCGCTTGGCCCTTCGGACAAGAGCAGCGCATAATTCCAGCCATAGCGGATGTGGTCTTCGGTCGTCCCGGCGGACCCCTGGACGACCAGCGCGGACGTGCCGCAAATCGCGGCGGCGAGCAATTCTGACAGCAGCGACTTGGCCGTTCCCGGCTCTCCCACCAGCATCAGGCCCTGCTGGCTCATCAACGAGACAATCGCGCGATCGACCAGCGGATCGTCGCCATAGAACTTGCGCGCGATGCCCTGCCGGGGATCGCCGAGCAGAAAAGTGCGCACGGCGCGGGGCGACAATCTCCAACCTGCCGGTTTGGGAAACCGGTCGGCGGCGGCAAGCGTTGCCAGTTCGCTGGCATAGCGCGCCTCTGCAGGTGGACGGATCGATTGCGGTTCGGGCGTCATGCGGATGCTTTCTTCGACCAGTCGGCATCAAAGCCGGTGCCTTTGGCGGCAATGTCGTGAAAATCCTGCCAGCATTCGGCCAGCAGGACCGGGGGCACGGAGCCCAGTGCAAGCGGGCCGCCCGACCCCCTGGCTTTGCGAAAACTCAGCGACTCCAGCGCGGCAGGGCGATTTTGTTCGGGTAGAGGGCTGCCGGTAAAGGTGATTTCGGCCAGTAGCCCTGCTTCGCGAAAGATCTTTTCATAAGTCATGAACCATCCGCCGTGTTGTGCCTTGCCGGCCAGATAGCCGTGCTGTGTTGCTGCGTCGCGCAGTTTGAAAGTTTCGATCATCCAGCCTTCGCGGTCCTTGATCGTCCGCGCATGGGCCATCGCTTCGGGCAATCGTGGCAAATCGCGCTCCAACTGGTCAAACACCGGCGTTACGGCATAATCGGCCAAGTGCGCGCGCCAGGCAGCAATCGCGGCAGCATCGAGCGCGGAGGAATGCGCCAGGCGGATCGCGGCAAACCGGCTGGTATCGACAGCATTGTCGGCGGTGTCGGTATGGCTGCCATCACCCAGCGGACGGAACATGGCCAGCGCCTGCCCCTCGGCATCAAGACCCTGCCAGACCAGGTGGCTAGCCATCCGGCCGATGATCGGATGCCCGACGATGAAATTTTCCCAATCGTCACGCGGCCAACTGCGTTGCAGACACATCGCTTCCTGTAACCGGTCGCGCTGTGCCTGCCGTACTTGCTTCAATTCCTTGCGCGCATTGGACAGCAGCTTTTTCGCCGCTTCGACCGCCGGGCGCTCATCATCGCGGCGAGGGCCGGGCAACGCTTTGACTTCGCGGCCATCGGCGTTGTAAATCGCGATTTCATCGCTGGCGTCGAGCCGGGCGGTATAGACCCGGCCTTCGCCGCAATCGAGTTCCAGCGTGCCATCGGCATCGAAGCCGCCGGTCGGCACGGTGCGGTCGGCCAGTTGTGCGGCGGTCCAGCCGTTGCGTTCGGCCACGTGTTCGATCAGCGCGGCGGCATGGGCTTCGACAGCCCTCTGCTTAGAACGGCTTGCGGCATTCAGGACCACTTGTAGCGCGACACTGCTACCGGTTGCCGCCATCATGTCGAGCAGTGCCTTGACTTGGGCGACGCGCCCTGCGTGGGCTTTCAGGTAGGCGCGCACGCGCACGACTGCATCGGCTGCGTTGACCCGGCTCGCCAGCGCCAGCACGCCTTTGCTATCAGCAGCGTCGCCCAGATATGTTCCCGCCTGCTGCGCCTTCAGCCGCGCAAAGACGACGGCGCGGTCAATGAGGTCGTGTTCAACGCTGCCCGGCCAGCGGCGGGCCGTGTCGATATTCTGTGCTACGATCCCATCCACTTTCGCCGCAGCAAAGGCATTGGCGTCTTCGTCAGTGGATGTGCGCACATCTTGGTCGATCCATCCGGTCAGCACCATCCAGCCCAAACGGTGCGCATCCCCCGGCATCAATCGGTCAAGCCACAGATCGATCAGGGCATTGCCGCCGGGCTGTTTTAACTTGCAGGCCAGCATGACCCACCAGCGCGGCAATAGCGGATCGACCGGCGTTCCATCTGACCAGCGCAATCTGGGCAGGTGGTCAAACACAAACCAGTCGAGTGCCGAGCTTTTGAACCTGGCTATCCCCGCCTTTGCCTCTTTGACCATGGCGGTGTGGTCGAAATATTCGGACACGTCTGCACCAAGGCGCTGGAGCGCGGTAATCATCGCCGCGCGGGCGCGATCGCTGCGCTCGCTCCTCAGCGCGCGGCGGATTGCACCGATCTGATCGCGCTCCCCCCGATTTGCCAGCCATATAGCGGCCAGCGCACGCACGTCTTGGTTCCCGTCGTCCAGTTGCAAGGCAATCGCAGCGGCGATGCCGGTCGTTTCGCGCAACAAGGCACGGGCGGGTTCACGGATGTGGCGCGAACTGTCGTTGGCGAGGATCAACAGGCGGCCGCGATAGCGTTCGGGCAGCTTGGGCAATAAGGCCAGCAACTCCATTGCCGGTATAACGAGCATTCGCGACACGCCCGATTGCGGTACAAGTCCAAGCGCCTCATCAAGCTGGGCAAAATGTTTTGCCACCAATGGCCAGATCGGCACTTCCAAGTTTCGTAACTGCGTGTGCCAGTCCCGCGACAGATGCCCGGTAACGAAATCATTGCCGGCGATGGCCATCCACACGTCCATCAGCGCGCGCATGTCGAGACCTAGCGCTAGGCGGCGCCGGATGGCCGCGTCAGCAGGCCCTCTCGAATCGTTCATCATCGGGATGTAATGGAAATTGGTCGTGGCAAGCGCGATCCGTAACAGGTGGTGCAGCGACACGCGCGGATCATCAAAGAAGCGGTCGATTGCCGGGTGGTCGGCCAAGTGCGAGTGCAGCCAACCGAGCGATGTCGGCGCGGTTCGGCGATCAAGGGCACCATCGGCCACACTTTTCAGCGCCTCCGCTGCGCCATGGTCGACGGGTGAAACCTCATGCGACCAGTGCCATTTTGCCCAAGCAGCTCCCTGTTGGGCCGCTGCCAGTTTGGCGTTGAAGGCCTTTATCGCCGGATCAAGCAGGGCCAACGCATCACGATCAAGCGGCGCAAACGCAGACCCGTCGGCAAGCGGCGCAATGGCGACCCAACTGCCATCGACAGCAGTGTAGCCTTCAGCGGTGTCAGGCCGGCCGGGGGCGTCGTTTCGCAATCGTGCCGAAGCAGCGGTTGATCCGGCGATGCGATCAAAGGCTGCGAGCACTTTCGCATTTGTTTCATCGGCGCGCATTCCAGCCAGCACAGCGGCTGCATCATCGCCGAGACACGCGGCGGCCACTTCAACCAGTTCAGCGCGCTGGTCAACCTCGGCCGTCGCAAACCGGTCCTGCACCATCGTGGCAAGGGCCTGCCGGTCGCTCCCGGTCAGCGCCTGACGCGCTGCTAGGCGGACTTTTTTTGAACGCCCGGTCGCAGCGTCAAGTAGCGTCGGCAGATAATCCGACTGCAAGCCGAAGCGGCCCACGGTGGCGACAAATTCCGCGCACACATCAGCCGAACTGTTGGCCAGCACCGCTAGCACAGCATCGCGCTCGCGGCTGAACAAGCACGCGATATCGCCAAACCGGCTTAGCGAAGTCTTTGATCCAGAAGCACCCACATCACGACAGAACATGACATCAAGCACACTGGCTATCCCGACACCGCCACCTTCGGCAAGCGCGATCAGTGTTTCGACCGAATGCTCCTTATGCCTGTTCCCAAGCCACAAGGTTACGATATGGCGCAACCAGTCTGGCGATGTGGTGCTGCCGCAAAAGCGCCAGCCAAAGGCAATCGGCTCCAGCGCCGCAAGCACTTCGCCCATGCGCACCATCTGGTCGATCCGCCAATCGGCCATCGCGGTGAACAGCCCACTTTCGTCACGCGGCGGATTGCTGAGCGCGCGTTTTGCCCAAACGCCGCGCAGGCCTGCGGCCTGAAGTTTATGCATCACCCCCGATGGCGCGCCAGTTGCGACGAATTTAGCGATTTCGTCCGGCAGTCCGCGACTGTCGTTCGCCAGCAGGCCGAAATGATCCGCGATCTTGCGGACCAGATGGTTATCGGCAGGGGAAACCTCTTGAGCACCGGACAGCCCCAGCCCGGCCTTGACCCGATCCCAAATACCGCCTGCCAACCGGTCCTCCCCCCGCGAACCTTCACCATCATCCTGCCGACGGACTATCGATCAATTCCACGCACAATTCCATACCTTTGCGCGATAACAAGATCGCGTCCCACAGCATGGCGTCGGTTTTCGGGGAAGTGCTTGGGGGAGTGTGGAGGCCCGAGCCGGAATCGAACCGGCATATACGGATTTGCAGTCCGCTGCGTCACCATTCCGCCATCGGGCCTCGGGCGCTTTGCGGCGCCAAGGCGACGGCGGTTAGCCGAGCGTGGGGGAATGGGCAACGGGATTTTTCAAAGGGGGATTTCGCTCAAGGGTCGATGAAGTGCGGGGGGCGGCGCTCGGCGGCGGCGCGGACGGCTTCGTGCTGGTTGGCGGAGCCGAGCAGTGAGGTCTGCGCATGGCTTTCGGCAAGCAGCACGTCGGCGGTGCCGAGCAGCGCGGTGTGGTTTGACACATGCTTGGCGGCGCGCACGGCGTGGGGGCTGTTGGCGGCGATGGCGTGTGCCAGTGTCAGCGCGCGGGTGAGCGGGTCGGGGTCGGTGTGGGTGGCAAAGCCATAAGTCACGGCCTGTGCCCCGGTGAATTCGCGGTGGGTATACGTCAGTTCGCGCAAAAGATCATCGCGCACGGTGCCGCGCCACAGCGCATAGCCGCCCATATCGGGCACCAGCCCCCATTTGACTTCCATCACCGCCAGCCGCGTATCGGGGTGGGCGATGCGGATATCGGCCCCGCTGGCGATTTGCAGCCCGCCGCCAAAACACACCCCGTGCAGCGCCGCGATCACCGGCATCGGCAGTTCGCGCCATACCATCGCGGCATATTGCGGGCGGTTGGCCGTGCCATGCGTGCGTTCGGCCAAACCTTCGCCCGGCCAGCGGTCGGTGCGCGCCATGCTGGCGAGATCGAGCCCGGCGCAGAACGCGCGGCCCGCGCCCGACAGCACCACCGCGCGCACACCGGGGCACGCGCGCAGATGGTCGCCCGCCGCGATCACCGCATCGAACATCGCGTCATCGAGCGCATTCAGCTTGTCCGCGCGATCCAGCAGCACATGCGCCACCGCGCCATCAAGCGTAAGCGCAACGCGGTCGTGAAAACGCTGCGTCATCGGTCAGGCCGCGCTGGCATTGACGCCCATGCTGGCGAGATAGCGGCGGATATTGCGCGCCGCCTGGCGCAAGCGCTGTTCGTTTTCCACCAGCGCGATCCGCACATAGCCTTCGCCGTCTTCGCCATAGCCCACGCCCGGCGCGACCGCGACTTTGGCCTGAGTCAGCAATTGCTTGGAAAATTCCAGACTGCCCAAATGGCGCAAGGCAGGCGGCAGCGGAGCCCAGGCAAACATCGAGGCGGGCGGGCTGGGAATATCCCACCCCGCGCGGCCAAAACTTTCAACCAGAACGTCGCGGCGTTTCTGATAGAGTTCGCGGTTGGAGGCGACGATGTCCTGCGGCCCGTTGAGCGCGGCGCATGTCGCCGCCTGAATCGGGGTGAATGCGCCATAGTCGAGATAGCTTTTGACCCGCGTCAACGCGGCGATCAGGTGCGGGTTGCCCACCGCAAACCCGACGCGCCAGCCCGCCATCGAAAATGTCTTGCTCATGCTGGTGAATTCGACCGCGACCTCTTTGGCCCCCGGCACTTCGAGGATCGAGCGCGTGGGGCGGCCGTCGTAATAGAGTTCGGAATAGGCGAGATCGGACAAGACCCACACTTTGTTCTCACGCGCCCAGCCGACCAGTCGTTCGTAAAACGCCAGATCGACCGTTTCGGCAGTGGGGTTTGACGGATAGTTGACGATCAGCACCGACGGGCGCGGCACGCTGTAGCGCATCGCGCGGTCGAGCGATTCCCAATAGCGATCATCGGGCGTGGTCGGCACCGAGCGGATCGTCGCCCCGGCGATGATAAAGCCGAAGGTGTGGATCGGATAGCTGGGGTTGGGCGCGAGCACGACATCGCCGGGCGCGGTGATCGCGGTGGCAAGGCTGGCGAGGCCTTCTTTCGACCCCAGCGTCATCACCACTTCGCTGTCGGGATCGAGCTGCACACCGAAGCGGCGCGCGTAATAGTTCGCCTGCGCCTTGCGCACGCCGGGAATCCCGCGTGAGGCGGAATAGCCGTGCGCCGACGGTTTTTGCGCGACTTCGCACAATTTGTCGATCACATGGCTCGGCGGCGGAAGATCGGGATTGCCCATGCCCAAGTCAATGATATCCCGCCCGGCGGCGCGGGCCGCCGCGCGCATGCCGTTGACTTCGGCAATGACGTAAGGCGGCAAGCGCTTCATGCGGTAGAATTCTTCGGCCACGGTAGAGGGTCTTTCTCCGATCAGGCAGGATTGCCCGGTTGCCTCGCGCTTATACCAAAGCGCTGCTGATGGAAACCGGCGCAATTTTGCCCCGACCGGCCATGCGCGGTGGATATGCAGGCCCCGCCGGTCTAAAGAAGTTCAGGATCCGAAAGGGATGACCATGGAAAACGACCCGCCGCAGATCGATCAGGCCACGGTGATCGAGGATGTGTTCCGCAAACAGGGTGAGGCTTTGCAAGCGGCGTTCGCGCCGTTCATGCCCACCGCGCAAGCCACGCCGCCCGATCCGGCTGATCTGCAACATTGGGCGCTGTCGGCGGCCAAGCTGCAAAAAATGTGGCTCGATTTCGGCGCGGAACAGGCCGGGCGGGTCGAACCGCTGCTGACCCGGCTGAGCGATCCGGCGCGCTGGAATGCGTGGACGAGCGAATGGCTGGGGCAGATGCCCCGCGCCGATGCAGGCAAACAGTGGTGGGATGACAGCGTGGCGCTGTGGACCGCGCTCATGGACACATATGCCCAGCCGACGGGGCGTGCCACCGACGCGGCGGCGCTGCCCCGCCGCGACCGCCGCTTTGCCAGCCCGCAATGGCGCGAACAGCCGGTGTTTGCGCTGATCCACCAGACGTATCTGCTGCTCACCGAACGGCTGAACGCGATGGCCGGTGAGCTGGGCACGGTGCCGCCCGAACGGCGCGAACAAGTGCGGTTTGCGCTCAAAGTCATGACCGAGGCGCTCAGCCCCGCCAATTTTCCGCTGACCAACCCGCTGGTGATCGAACGCACGCTGGCCACGCGCGGCGAAAATCTGGTACGCGGGGTCGAACATCTGATCACCGATCTGCGCAAGGGCCAATTGACCCATACCCGCGCCGATGCCTTTGTGCTGGGGCGCAATATCGCCGCGACACCGGGCAAAGTGGTGTACGAAACGCCGCTCTATCAATTGATCCAGTACAGCCCGGTCACCGATTCCGTGCTGGCCACGCCGCTGGTGATCTTTCCGCCGTGGATCAACCGGTTCTACATTCTCGATCTCAATCCCGGCAACAGCTTCATCCGCTGGGCAGTGGCCCAAGGGTTGAGCGTGTTCGTGGTGTCGTGGCGGTCTGCCGATGCCAGCATGGCCGATCTGGTGTGGGACGATTACGTGCGCGCGCAGATTGATGCGATCGATCACATCCGCACGCGGCTGAATGTGCCATCGGTGCATTGTATCGGCTATTGCGTGGCGGGCACCACGCTGGCGGCAACGCTGGCAGTGCTGGCGCGGCGCGGCGCGGCGGACAGCGTGGCTTCGGCAACGTTTTTCACCGCGCAAGTCGATTTCGAACAAGCCGGCGAATTGAAAAACTTCATCGACGATGCGCAGCTTCGCCTGCTCGAAAGCCTGACGGTCGATGGCTATTTGGATGGCCGCTATATCGCGATGGCGTTCAACTTGCTGCGATCAAACGACCTCGTCTGGAACTATGTCGTCAACAATTACCTGCTGGGCGAAGACTATCCCGAATTCGACTTGCTGTACTGGAATGGGGACAGCACCAATCTGCCATTCACGTGGATGCGCGCCTATCTGGTCGATCTCTATCGCGACAACCGGCTGGTGGTGCCCGATTCGCTATGCGTCGATGGCACGCCGATTGACCTGCACCGCATCACCACGCCGTGCTATATTCAGGCCGGGCGGCAGGACCATATCGCCCCGGCGGAAAGCGTGTGGAAACTGACGCGCCATGTCGCGGGCCCGTGGAAATTCGTGCTGGCCGGGTCAGGCCATATTGCCGGGGTGGTCAATCCGCCGCAGGCAGGCAAGTATCAATATTGGCTCAACTCCGGTGACCCGTCGACACTCGATGAATTCATCGCCGATGCGGTTGAAACCAAAGGAAGCTGGTGGCCCGACTGGCTTGCGTGGATCGGCGCGTTTGGCGATGCCCATGTGCCCGCCAAAGGCCGCCGCGCGCCGGGCGGGCGCGGCGACAAAGCCATCGAAGACGCGCCGGGGCGCTATGTCAAACAGCGGTGATAGCGCGTGATGCGAGCCGCAGCCCACCGAAGGTAAAAAGTGGGAACCGGTTTTTACCTTCGGTGGGCTGCGGCTCACAATACATCACGCAAAAGCAAGGACTCTAGAGCGGCATGATCGCTCATGCTGCACTGCACAATTGGTCTTGACTTCGCAGTTGCGAATGCATATTTGTGCAGTGCAGCGCGGCTCTGACCCAGTGACTCGCATGTCACCCGGTCTGCGGCGGCTGCACCCGCAGGAGTTGAGCGATCATGGTAGACACAGGTGCTGAGGCAGCCCCGAAAACGGATGACGTGCTGGTGCCCGCAGTCGCGGAACCCGATGCGCCGGTGATCGTTGCCGAAGCCGATGCCGCGCCGGTCAAGAAAAAGCCGGGCCGACCCAAAAAGATCATCGCGGTTGCCACCGCGCCGATCCCGGTGATCGCGGCTGCGCCCGCACTCAAGCCCGCAGCGAAGCCAGCGCCGGTCAAAAAGCCAGCCGCTGCGCCGGTTAAGACATATTCCGCAACCAAGACCAAGCAACCCGCCGCCGCTGCCGCCATCCGGTCCGCGTCGGCCCCGACGAAGGACAAAACGATCATGACCACCACCGACTATACCGAAAAGTTCCAGAGCGCATTCAAGGATGCATCGGACAAAGCCAAAGCCGCGATGGAAAAGAGCCAGAGCCAGTTTGGCGAATTGGGCGCGTTCACCAAAGGCAATGTTGAAGCCTTGGTCGAAGCGAGCAAGATTTTCACCAGCGGTTTTCAGGAACTGAGCAAAGCCTATCTTGCCGATGGCAAGACGGCGGTTGAAACACTGACAGCTGAAATCAAAGACCTGACCGCGGTCAAGTCGCCCACCGAATTGCTGGAAAAGCAATCGGCGCTGCTGCGCAAGCAGTTCGACGCAGTGGTTGCCGCCAGCTCGAAGAACAGCGAAGCGGTGCTGAAGCTGGCGAATGAAGCATTCCAGCCGATCTCCAACCGCGTTTCGCTCGCGGTCGAAAAGATCAAGCACGCCGCATAAGCGGGTTTTGACGACATCGGGCGGGCCAGACGGGAATCACATCCCGTCTGGCCCGTTTGCTGTGGGGGCTGGCCGTAGTTTTCCGCCGTTGCCATCTGCGTGTCGCCTCTTGTATGCGCGGCAGGGCAATGCGATATTCGAAACACGATGGCGATCCTTCCTAACCCCGACCACGGCGCACCCGCCCTCGCTCGCGCGGCTGCAATCCGCCTTGCCGATCAGGATCGCGATGGCGGCATTCCGGGTGATGGCGATCAGATCGGCATCGCCACCCGCACCCGCGCCAAGCCAAAAAAACCGAGCATGTTCAAAGTGCTGATGCTCAATGATGATTTCACGCCGATGGAATTCGTGGTCTTGGTGCTCAAGCGCTATTTTCATATGGATCTGGAACAGGCGACGCGGGTGATGCTCCATGTCCATCAGCGCGGAGTCGGGGTCTGCGGGATTTTCCCCTATGAAATCGCCGAAACCAAAGTGAACCTCGTGATGGACTTTGCCCGGCAAAACCAGCATCCGCTGCGCTGTCGGCTCGAAAAAGCCTGAGCCCGGTTTTGCGCATCAGACAGCGGGTGTGCGCGGCATGACCTTTTTGACCGCGATTGATCGCTATATCGCGCGGCTGATAATCGTGCCGATGCTGTCGGTGTTTTTCATCGCCGCATCGCTGCTCGTGCTCGACAAAATGTTGAAGCTGTTCGACTTTGTTGCCACGCAAGGCGGGCCAGTGAATGTCGTGTTCAAAATGCTGGCCAATCTCTTGCCCGAATATGCCAGTCTGGCGATCCCGCTCGGGCTGATGCTGGGCATTCTGTTTGCCTTTCGCAAACTGGCGATCAGTTCGGAACTCGATGTGATGCGCGCGGTGGGGTTGAGCTATACCCGGTTGCTGCGTGTGCCGTTTCTGTTTGCAATTGTGCTGGCGGCGTTCAATCTGGCGATTGTCAGCTATATTCAGCCGATTTCGCGCTATTATTACGAGGAATTGCAGTTTCAACTGCGCTCGGGCGCGCTGGGTGCCTCGATCAAAGTGGGCGAATTCAATTCGTTGCAGGATCGCACCGCGTTGCGCGTGGAATCGAGTCGCGATCAGGGGCGGCGGCTCGAAGGGATCTTTGCCCGCATCGCCGACGAAAAGGGCCAGACACTGGTGATTTCGGCGCGCGAGGGGCAGTTTTTTGCCGCGCGCGAAAACCCCGATACCGTGATCCTGCGGCTGACCGATGGCCAGATCGTGCAGCAATCGCCCACTTTGCCCAACCCGCGCGTGCTGACCTTCGTCAGCCACGATCTGCCGATTGATCTGCCAAAGATCGAACAGTTCCGCCAGCGCGGGGTCCGGGATCAGGAATATTTCCTGCCCGAATTGCTGCGCATCGGCTGGAGCAACCAGTCAACCGCGCAAATGCGCTACAAAAGCGTTGCCAACCTCAATTACCGGCTGGTCGAAGTGGCGATGATGTTCCTGTTGCCGCTTCTGGCGGTGGCGCTCGCCGTACCGCCCAAACGGTCATCGTCGGCGCTTGGCGTGTTCGTGTCGATTGTGATGGTGGTCGCCTATCACAAAGTCAACGAATATGGGCAGGACGTATCGAGCCTTGGCCATGTCGATCCGACTTTGGCGCTGTGGGGGCCGTTTACCGCCTTTGCGCTGCTGATTATGGCCATGTACCGGCAACTCGCTTATGTGCCGGGCGGGCAACCGATTGGCGGGCTCGATGCGGCGGTGGCGAAAACGGCGAAGGCGCTGGTCGGCCTGTTTGCAGCGCGGCAGCAACGCCGGTTTGCGCCCAAGGCAGTGCCCGACACCGGCCATCCGGGCCAGAATGCGGTTGCGCCCGATGGTGTTTGATCTGTTCCCGTCGCGCACGATGACCAGCTATATCGCGCGGATGTTCGCCGTGCGCATTGTCGCGGTACTGGTGATGCTGGTCATGGTGCTGCAAATGCTTGATCTGCTGGGCGAAAGCGGGCGCATTCTGGCGGCGCAGGGCAATGGTCAGGCCGAACTGTTGCGCTATGTCGGGATGCGCACCCCGCAACTGATCAGCCGGTTTCTGCCCTATTCGGTGCTGCTGGCAACCATCGTCACGCTGATGACGCTCAATCAGAACAGCGAAGTCATCGCGATGAAGGCCGCCGGTCTATCGGCCAACCAGATCCTGGCACCCCTGTTTCTGGTCGCGGCGGCGACCAGCGTGCTGACTTTCGCGTTCAACGAACGCGTGGTGGTGCGCGCGACCGCCGCGCTCAAAGCCTGGCAAGGCGTCGATTATGGCGCAATCCCGCATGACAGCGATATCCGCACGAATGTGTGGATGCAGGACGGGACCAACTTGCTCTATGCCCGCACTGTGACCGGTCGGGGCGCGGCAACGCAATTGGGCAATGTCAGTTGGTACCACCGCACCGCCGATGGCACGGTTACCGAAATCGTCCAGTCGCACCGCGCCACATATGCCCGCCCCGGCTGGCGGTTCGATCAGCCGGTCGTCTTTGACGTGCAAAGCACCCGCCAGACCACCGCAGGGGCCAGCGCAGTCTACGCGCGCGGCGTTGATCCGTCGCAAGTGATCGTGCGCAAGACCGATGCCGATGCCGAGTCGCTGTTTCGGCTGACCGATTCGATCACCGCGATCCGCGCGGCGGGCTATCGCTCAACCGAACTCGATGGCAAATGGTGGCACAAGCTGTCCGGCCCGCTGTCGGCTTTACTGATGCCCTTGCTCGGCGCGGTCGCGGCATTCGGGCTGGCGCGGTCGGGCAAGCTGTTCGTACGCGCGGTGATCGGCATGGCGCTGGGCTTTGCCTATTTCGTGGTCGATAATGCCGCGCTGGCGATGGGCAATTTCGGCGGCTATCCCCCGCTGCTGGCGGCCTGGGCCCCATTTGCGCTGTTCCTGCTGATCGGCCAGACGGTGCTGATCAGGACCGAGGAATAATGCCGGCGGCAAAGTCATCGCCATGAAACTGCACCGAAGGCTACGGATGGATTTTCCGGGATCCAAGCGCTAGAGCGCAATGCGATTAGATTGAAACGCATTCCGCTATAGAGTGTTTGTTTTCGCGTGATTTATTGCGAAAAAGTGGGAACCGGTTTTTCGCAATACATGATTGAAAACAGTGTGCATTATGGCGCGCGTTTCAATCCAGCCGCACTTTGCCGCGTCCGGCTTTAACCGTTCCGCGCAGCTTCTTGCCCGCCAGCCGCTGAACTTTGCCGATGCGATTGAGGCGGGATCGGGCGCGGCGTTCGGGCACAGCCAAGGCTTCGCGCACCAAGTCTGCCAAGCGTTCGCGCGCATCGGCGCGGTTGGCCTCTTGCGTGCGAAAGCGGCGCGCGGTCAGCACGATGTCGCCAGCGATGGTCATGCGGCTGCCCGCCAGCGCTTTCAGCCGGGCAAACACGTCGGGTGCCAAGCGCAGTGCATAGACATTGACGCGCAATTGCACTGCGGTCGCCACTTTGTTGACATTCTGCCCGCCTGGGCCCGTGGCGGTGATAAAGCTTTCGCTAATCAGGCTGAGCGCGTGGGCGATCACCGCCTCATCCGCGCTCATTGCACGCTGACGCCCAGCCGGATGAAATCGGCAGGCAGCGGGGCCACCGCAATGATCGGCGGCTTGCCCGCGCGTGGCACTTCGATCCGGGTGGCGTGGAGCAAAGTCCGCCCGCCCGCAACCGCGCGGCCATAGACCGGATCGCCCAGCAGCGCATGGCCAAGCCCCGCAGCGGCGTGGACGCGGATCTGGTGCGTGCGCCCGGTTTCAGGGCGGAATTCGACCAAGGTCAGCCCGTCGCGGCGGTCGATCACGCGCCAATGCGTCACCGCCGCTTTGCCCGCGCGCGCCGGGATCATGCGCCAGCCATCGCGCTCGCTGCTGATCTTGGACAGCGCCAGTTCGATCGTGCCGCAATCATCGGGGACCGTCCCGGCCACCACCCCCCAATAGTGCTTGATGACCTGCTTGGCCTCAAACGCGGCGCAATAGCGCTTCAACGCGCGCGGGTTGCGCGCCAGCAGCAGGCAGCCCGACGTATCCTGATCGAGCCGGTGCACCGGCGCGGGCGCGCGCTGAAACCCCAGCCGCAATTCGTCCAGCCGGTCTTCGAGCGACAGCCCGCCTGCGCGCGGGCGATCCAGCGGCAGGCCGCCGGGCTTGTCGATGACCAAGGCTTCGGCGTCTTCGTACAAGACCACCAGTTCACCATTCATGCCAAAGCCTGTGCAATGCGCGTGATCGCGCGGTCCAACCGATCATCGTCGGCGGCAAAACTGATGCGAAACCCATGATGTCCGCCAAAGGCCGATGCCGCCACCACCGCCACCCCGTGATCGAGCAGATGCAGCGCGAGCGCCTCATCATCACCAAACCGGCCCATCAGCGGCGCAGCATCGATCAGGCAATAGAATGCGCCATCGGGCACCGGCGTCGAAAGCCCCGGAATCGCGTTGATCGCCGCCACCACGCGATCGCGCCGCACACGAAACCGCGCGCGCCAGTCGATCAGAAAGTCCTGCGGCCCGGTGAACGCCGCCACCGCCGCCGCCTGGCTGATCGAACAGGCATTGCCGCTGCTGTGCGATTGCAACGTGCCCATTGCCGCGATCAACCAATCTGGCCCCGCTGCCACGCCGATGCGAAACCCGGTCATCGCATGGCTTTTCGATACGCCCGACACGGTCAGCACGCGCGGGGCCAGATCGGGGCAGACCACCGCCAATGTGGCATGATCGCCCGGCGTATAGCGCAGCGGCGCATAAATATCATCGCTCAACACCAGCACATCGCGATGGCGGCGCAACACATCGCCCAGCGCGACGAGATCGGCGGCGCTATAGGTCGCTCCGGTGGGATTGCCCGGACTGTTGAGCAACAGCCAGCGCGTGCGCGGGGTGATCGCGGCGGAAAGCTGATCGGGGGTCAGGCGATAGCCGGTTTGCGCGTCCGTCATCACCGGCGCCACGCTGCCCCCGGCAAAGCGCACGATTTCGGGATAGCTGACCCACCACGGCGCGGGGATCAGCACCTCGTCGCCCGGATCGAGCGTCGCCAGCAGCGCGTGAAAGATCGCCTGTTTGCCCCCGGCGCACACGATCACGCGCTCCGGCGGCATAGTCAGCCCCAGATCGCGTTCGAAATGCAGCGCCGCCGCCGCGCGCAGTGCAGGCGTTCCCAGCACGGCGGTATAGCGCGTGTCACCGGCATCGAGCGCGGCTTTGGCGGCGGCCTTGACATGATCGGGGGTGGGGAAATCGGGTTCGCCCACCGACAGCGAGATCACATCGCGCCCGGCGGCGCGCAGGGCGAGCGCGCGGTCGGTCATCGCGGTGGTACGCGATGGCGCGATCCGCGCCAGCGCTTGGCTGATCGGCGCGGCGCGGGTCATCCGCCCGCCCCCAATAGCCGCGCCGGGATCAACCCGCGCACCGCATTGCCCAGCAAAAAGCCGTCTTGGAGATCTGCGATTGTGACATCGCCTTCAACGGCTTTGCCCGCCGCAATCAGGCTGCGGCGCAACACCCCCGGCAACAGGCCAAGATCGGCGCGCGGGGTAATCAGCCGCCCGTCGCTGCGGCGCACGAACAGATTGGTAAAGCTGCCCTCGGTCAAGCGGCCATCATCGCGCAGCAACAACGCCTCATCCGCCCCGGCCCCGTGCGCCACCGCCAGCGCATCGGTGTAGAACCCGCGATCGCTGGTCTTGTGGCGCAACCGCCAGTCATCGGCAGCCACCGGCAGCGGCAGCACCGCGCAGACCAGCGGGCGTTCGGGCGCGGGCGGCAATGCGCCTGCCTCAAGCGCGATCACCCCCGACCGCGCCAGCAACAGCCGCACTTTGGCGGGCGCAGCGCAATCGAAGCACAAAGCCTGAATGGCATTGCGCGTGGCGTGCAGATCAAAGGCAAAGCCCAGCGCAGCCGCGCTTGCGCCCAGCCGGTGAAGGTGCAAATCGATCAGCGCGATCCCTGTGGCCGGATCAAACGCCATCGTTTCGATCAGATCAGCCTGGCCAGCGGACAAACGCACAAAACTCCCTTTGAGCAAACATTCGCGCCATTCATCTTGCATCGTCGAATCCGCCACGACCGCCGAACCGACGCCGAGCAGCGCGCGCCCGCCCGCTGCCCCGGGATAATCGGGGGTCAGCCGCGCGGTGCGGATTGCCACATTGAACGCCGCCCCGCCAGCCTGATCGGGCAGCGGCGTGTCGATATGGCCGATGGCCCCGCAATAGACCCCGCGCGCGTCGCGTTCAAACCGGTCGATCAGTTCCATCGCGCGGATCTTGGGCGCGCCCGTTACCGATCCGCACGGAAAAATCGCGCGGATCAGATCGACCGCGCTTTTGCCCGGGGTGAGCGTGGCTTGCACCGTCGTGACCATCTGGTGCAGCGTGGGATAGCTTTCGATGGCATAAGGCGCGGCCACCCGCACCGATCCGGGCACGGCCTCGCGCGCCAGATCGTTGCGCATCAAATCGACGATCATCAGGTTTTCGGCGCGATCCTTGACGCTCGCGATCAGCCGCGCGCGGCTGGCGTCATCTTCGCCCGGGGTGCGCCCGCGCGGCGCGGTGCCCTTCATCGGGCGCACGGTGATCGCATCCCCCTCCAGCCGGACAAACAGTTCGGGCGAGGCCGACAGCGTCCAGTGCGATCCATCCCACAGCAGCGCGCCATGCCCGCCGCGCGCATCGCGCCGCATCGCACGATAGATCGCCAGCGGATCGCCGCGCCATGATCCGCCGAGCTGAAACGTCAAATTGGCCTGATAGATATCGCCCGCGTGGATCGCCTGCTGCACGCCGGCGAAGGCTTCGGCATAGCCGCCCAACGATAGCAGCGGTTGCAGCGGTCCGATGCTGCCAGCGCCCGAACTTTCGCGCGCCAGCCAGTCATCGACATGCGCCCCGGTCAGCCGCGTGCAGTGGGAAAACCGCGCAAACCACACCAGCGGCCCCGCCGTGCCACTCCGCCGCGCGGCAAGCGGGGCCAGCCGGGGTTCGAGCGCCAGCCCGGCCTCATACCCGATCATCCCCGCCCAATGCCCAGCCCGCTCGCCGATCCGCGCCAGCGCGGGCAGCACGTCATCAGCCCGGCGCGCCACCACGATTTCGACCGGATCGCGATAGAGCCGCGCCGGTTCCGCACCGTGATCGCGCGCGTCATCGAGCAGCAGAAACGGGGAACGGGACATTGCGGGCGCGATCAGGACAGGCCCAGCCACCCGGCGGTCTGTTGCACCACGCGTTGCTTGATCGCCAGCCGGTTGACCAGCCGCGCCAGCGCGCGGTCGACCGGCGGCCGCGCATCTGCGGGCAACGTCTGGCCATACGCGGTCAGCTTGGCCACCATGCCCACACTGTCGGCGCGCGCGGCCAAGCGTTCGATATAAGTCGTGCGCGCCGACTTATCGAGCAAGGCCAGCACCGCTGCGCGATGCGCCACAAAGAAATCGAACGCCAGTTCGCTGTGTTCGCCCGCCACCGCCGCAATCAGCGCCGCCGACGTCGTCGCCCCCGGTTGATCGGTCAGTGCCAGATCGAGCGCGCGCGCCGCCAGCGCGGGATCGCGCGCGCCGCCCAGATGGGTGAACAAGTCTGACCGTTCGACCGTTGCAGTGCTGGCATTGGCCAGCCGTGCCAGCTTGTCCCAGTCAGCCGTGCTGGCATTGCGCGCGATGATCGTCAGCCACGCTTGCTTGAGCGGGCCGTCGAGCGCGTGCGGATCGCTATCGAGCGCGGCAAACCGCCGCCGCGCTTGCGCCAGCACGTCGCTATCGCCCAGCCGCCCGAGCGTTGCCACCAGACTGGCACGCAAATCGGCATCGGGCAGCGTTTCATCGGCGCGCGGGTCATAGCCGAGCGCGGCCATGCGCGGTTTCCACAGTGCAATCGCGCGCGCCGCCAGCGCCGATTGCGCCGTGGCATGGCCTTCGAGCCGATCATACAATCCCGCGAACCGACCCACCGCTTCACCCGCCACGCGCGGATTGGCATTGCCGGGCAGCGCCGCCAGCAAATCGAGCGGCCCGGCCAGCGGCTGATAGCCGGCAACCGCCAGCTCCAACTGATCGGCGATCAGCCCGCGCTGATCGATGGACGCGAGCCGAGGCAAAGCGGCGGTCAGTGCGGCCAGCCCGGCGGGGGTATAAAGCGAGCGGTAATAGCCCAATTGCCCGGCATTGATCACCACCGCGCCACACCCCGGCAGCGTCAGCGTGGCCGCGCCATCGGCCATGATCGCGCGCAGTGGTGTGCCGCCATTAACCGCCACCAGCAGCGGCACGTGCCAGCGCCGCGTCGATGGCTCACCCACGCGGTCGCGGGTAAATTCGCCTTGGCCCAGCCGCAGCGTCGTCTGCCCGTTCGCGCAAGTCTGCTCGTCCACGCGCACCAGCGGAATTCCCGGCTGGGTGGTGAAATCGGTGGCAATCGTGGTCAGCCCGCGCGCGCCCGCCGCTTCGACCGCGTGCCACAGATCGGCGGTGTGGCTGTTGCCGAACTTGTGCGCGGCCATATAGGCGCGCACGCCGTCGCGCCACGTATCGGCCCCGGCATAGGCTTCGAGCATCGCCAGCACCGCTTCACCCTTTTGATAGGTGATCGCGTCAAACGCCTGGTTGGTTTCATCCACGCTGCGGATATGCTGCACAATCGGGTGCGTGGTGCGAAATGCATCAAGGCTCATCGCCGCTTCGCGCCCCGAAACGCGCGACAGCAGCGCGTGCCAGTCGGGGTGAAAATGGTCGGTGGCTTTGGTCTCCATCCAGCTGGCAAAGCCTTCGTTGAGCCACAAATCATCCCACCACGCCATCGTCACCAGATTGCCGAACCACTGGTGCGCCACTTCGTGCGCTTGCGCGACAGCGATGAATTCGCGCGATTGCGGCGACGTGGTGCGCGGATCGTCAAGCAGCACGCGCTGAAACGTAAAGATCGCGCCCCAGTTTTCCATCGCCGAAAAAAACTGCGACTGGCCCGGCCCGGCAATATTGTCGAGCTTTGGCAGCGGATAGTCCTGCCCGAAATAGGCATTGTAATAGGGCACCAGCCGCGCCAATTCGGTCAAGGCAAAGCGTGCCTGTTCCCCGCTGCCGCGCGGCGACACGATGCCGACTTCGACCCCGGCGCTGGTCGGCGCGGCCAACCGCTCAAAATCGCCCGCGCCAAAGAACAGCAAATACGACGACATTTTCGGGCTGGTGCGAAATGTCACGCGCTTCAGCCCCGCGCCCGCCGGTTCCTCGCGCGCCACGGGCATATTGCTGACCGCCAAGTGCGCCTGCGGCACCACGACAGACAGATCGAATGTCGCCTTATACGCCGGTTCATCGAACATGGGCGCAAACTGCCGCGCCGAACTCGGCTCAAATTGCGTAAACAGCGCGCGCGTCGGCTTGCCATCGGTGCCGGTATAATCGAGCGCAAACAGCCCATCGGCCTGCGTGCCAATTTTGCCCGTATAGCGCCCGCTCAGCCGATACTGGCCTGGCTGGATCGGCGTGGGCGCGGTGAACGCCACCGTCTGATCGGCAGCATCGGCCCGGATTGTCAGCGGCACCGCCGGACCTCGCGCAGGCGTCAGGCTGGCCTCTGCCACCGTCACTTGCGCAGCATGAAGCACGATTGCCCCCGTTGCCTGCGGTACGTCGATATCAATGACAAACGTGCCATCAAACGTCATCGCCACCGGATCAGGCGTAATCGCAAGGACATAATGGCTGGGGATCGCCGTATGCGGCAATGTGCCATCGACCGGAAACGCCGCCACAGCTTGCGCCGCCACCGGCACCGCGACAAGACCAGGCACCAGCCCAGCCAGAACAAGCGCTAACAACATGCGAAAAAACGGGCGCGCCATGGGAATCCTTGGTTTTAACAAGCCGCAGAGGAGTATCCCCGGCGCGCCGCTGTGGCAAGCCGCCAAGCGGGGTGGCGCAAACCGCGTGCCGCGTAAACCCGGCCTGTCGCCAGCGACCAGCGCGTTAATCCGGTCAAAAGAAAGTTGCCCCAAACACGATCATTGCAGAGGCCGCCAATCGGATTTACCCATTGGCAAAAGCGGAGAGGTCAAGCGATGCACCGTGCAACCCGTCGGGACATTCACCGGCTACTGGTCGCAGGCTTTGGTGCCTGTGCCCTGCGCAGCGTGGGGCTATCAGCCGCGACGCAAGGGGCCGATCCTTTGGCATTCGTGCTGCCCGAACTGCGCCCGTTTGCCCGGCAATTGATGCAGATTGCCGCTTCGATGCCGGAAATGACCAATGCAACGCTCGGGCCCAACCGGCAAACCATGAGCCATTGGGCGCAAGCGCCGCTCGCCGCTCCGGACTGGACGAAACGCGTGGTCCCCGGTCTGGCCGGAAATCCTCCCGTGACCGTCTATGTCGTAAACAGCACGCCAAATGCCAAGCGCCCCGCCATTTTGCACACCCATGGCGGCGGGTTTGTGACCGGCGCGGCGAAAGACCGGCTGGTTGATCTGCAAAAACTGGCGCTCGAACTCGATTGCACGATTGTCACCGTCGATTATCGCTTGGCACCCGAAACCACCTATCGCGGATCGACCAACGACACGTATGCAGCGCTCGAATGGCTCCATGCCGAGGCGGCATCCTTGGGCGTGGATCCGGCAAAGATCGCCGTGATGGGCGAAAGCGCGGGCGGCGGCCATGCCGCGCTGCTCGCACTGAAAGCGCGCGATGTCGGCAAAGTCCCGCTCGTGGCGCAAATTCTCGTCTATCCGATGCTGGACGACCGCACCGGGTCAACCACAATGCCACCGCCACCGATCGGGTCGATTTTATGGACGGCCACCAAAAACCGCTTTGGCTGGCAAAGTTTTCTCGGCCAGCCGCCGGGAACCGCGCAAGTACCCGTGGCAGCAGTTCCCGCACGGCACCGCAACCTCGCAGGCCTTCCCCCCACCTTCATCGGCGTGGGCGCCATCGATCTGTTTGTCGACGAAGACATCGCCTATGCGCGCAGGCTGATCGCGGCGGGCGTGCCCACGCAGCTGGAAGTCGTGCCCGGCGCATTCCACGGTTTCGACGGCGTTGCCGCATCGACCCAAGTAGCCAAAGACTTCACCGCCGCCAAAATCACGATGCTGCGCCGCGCATTTGCGTCCGTCATCACTTGATTATGCTGTCGTCGGCATTTAATGGAGATACTGGACTGCACCCCAAAGGTGAGACACGCTAATTGAGTGACACGCCGACCGAGGAGGTACCGTGTCAGACCAAACGAAGCGAACATTCACGACCGCGTTCAAGGAGCGTGCGGTGCAGCGGCTGGAAGCTGGGGAACAGTTT
>CAINGT010000074.1 GCA_903848655.1 uncultured Sphingomonadales bacterium | reverse complement strand
CGCGCCTTGACAAGCGCTGACGAAGTGCGCGCGCTGACCGTGCGTTCTGCCAGCGGCGCGCCGGTACAATTGGGCGATGTTGCGCAAGTGGTGCAGGGCGCAACGCAGGATCAGGCACGCAGCTGGCGCTGGGCAAAGGACGTGCAAGCCGGTTGGACTTCGGCCCCTGCCGTGTCGATTGCCGTGGCCAAGCGCAATGGCGCCAACGCAGTCAACGTCAGCCAGGCGGTGATCGCGCGGGTCGAGGCGCTGAAGGGTTCGCTGGTCCCGGCGGGCGTGGCGGTCAACGTCACCCGCGATTATGGCCAGTCGGCTGATGACAAAGCGAATGAGCTGATCTTTCACCTGGCTCTGGCCACGGTGTCGATCGTCATCCTGATCGGTTTTGCTATCGGATGGCGCGAAGCGGCGGTGACCGCGATCGTCATCCCGACGACGATCATGCTGACGATGTTTGCCTCGCGCATCATGGGGTTTTCGATCAACCGGGTCAGCCTTTTCGCGCTGATTTTCTCGATCGGGATTCTGGTCGATGACGCGATCGTGATGATCGAGAACATTGCCCGCCATTGGGCGATGCACGATGGCCGCAGCCGCCAGCAGGCTGCCATCGAAGCGGTCGCAGAAGTCGGCAATCCGACAATTATCGCCACGCTGACAGTGGTGGCCGCGCTATTGCCGATGTTGTTCGTGTCGGGTCTGATGGGGCCCTATATGGCGCCGATCCCGATCAACGCTTCGGCGGCGATGGTGTTCAGCTTCTTTGTTGCCGTGATCATCGCACCCTGGTTGATGATCCGCTTTGCGAGGCAGACACTGACCGGGCACGATCATGAAGCGGCTGGTGGCGGACGATTGGGGGCCATCTATGCCCGCTATGCCTCACGCGTGATCGCTACGCGGGCCAGCGCAAGAGGCTTTCTGATCGGCGTTGGAATTGCGACACTGGTCGCCTGCAGCATGTTCTATTTCAAGGCGGTGGTGGTTAAACTGCTGCCGTTCGACAACAAGAGCGAAGTGCAACTGGTCGTCGACATGCCGGTCGGTACCAGTCTGGAGAGCACTTCGCGCGTGCTTGAATCAGCCTCTGCAGTGGCGCGGCAGATGCCCGAAGTCACCGCTATGGAAGCGTACGCCGGGACTGCCGCGCCATTCAATTTCAACGGCCTTGTGCGTCACTATTTCCTGCGTGCCGCGCCCAATCTGGGCGATGTGATGGTCAGCCTGAAACCGATGGGTGACCGCAGCCGGTCGAGCCATGCCATCGCAGGCGATCTGCGTGAGCGGCTGAAAGCGATTGTTTTGCCTGCGGGTGGTGTAATCAAAGTGGTGGAAACCCCGCCGGGGCCGCCAGTTCTGGCAACGCTACTGGCCGAAATCTATGGCCCCGATGAGGCGACGCGCCAGAAAACTGCCCTTGCGTTGGAGCAGATATTCAAATCGGTGCCATTCATCGTCGATACCGACAATTCGTTCGGCCATGCCGTGCCCACTTTGCGGGTGATCCCAAATCGCAGCACGCTCGATCAGTATGGAGTAAGTGAACGGCAGGTGCTGGACAGCATCGGCGCGCTGATGAGCACGCAGACGCTTGGCTATGCACCGCGCGGCGCTGACCGCGACCCTTTGCCGATTGTCATGGGCCTTGACCAGAGCCAGCGGCAGTGGAGCGGGCAACTTGCGGCAACGCCAGTGGCCATGGCGCCTGGCGGCCAGTTGCTGACGCTTGGGGCATTGGTCGATGCGCATAGCGAACAGGGTGGTCAGGCCATGTTCCGGCGCGATGGTCGCGGCGCGACAATGGTGATGGCGGACCTGGCCGGGCGCTATGAAGCGCCAATCTATGGCATGCTGGCAGTAGATCAGGCGGTCGATGCTTATGACTGGGCTGGGAACGGCCTCACCAAACCCGCGATCCTGCTGCACGGCCAGCCCGATGATGAAAGCCATGCCAGCCTGTTGTGGGATGGCGAATGGGAAATCACCTGGGTCACGTTCCGCGACATGGGCGGGGCGTTCATGGTGGCACTGCTCGCGATCTATGTGCTGGTGGTCGGTCAGTTCGGATCGTTCAAGCTGCCACTGGTGATCCTGACCCCGGTGCCGCTGACGCTGATCGGCATCGTCATCGGCCACATGCTGTTCGGCGCGCCGTTTACCGCCACCAGCATGATCGGGTTTATCGCGCTGGCCGGGATCATCGTGCGCAATTCGATCCTGCTGGTCGATTTCATCCGCCATGCCAGCGCTCCGGGCAAACCGTTGCGCGTGGTGCTGATCGAGGCCGGTCGGATCCGCGTAAAGCCGATTGCGCTGACCGCTGCTGCCGCCATGATCGGAGCAAGCGTGATCCTGACCGATCCGATCTTTCAGGGACTCGCAATGTCCCTGTTGTTCGGCCTTGCCTCGTCCACCTTGCTCACCTTGTTGGTGATCCCGGCAATTTATGTGGTCTTGCGCGATGACGGCGTATCATTATCTGTGGAGGAATGATGAAACCCACCGATCTGTCCGAACTCAAAGCAAATGCGGGCTATATGGCGCAGCGCCTGAAGGTGATGAGCCATCCCGAACGGCTGTTGATGCTGTGCCGGATGGACGAGGGTGAGGTTAGCGTCAACGAACTGGTGGCACTGACCGGTTTGTCGCAATCGGGCGTGTCGCAACATCTTGCGCTGTTGCGTGCCGAGGACGCGGTTTCGGTGCGGATCGAGGCCAATGTGCGCTGGTACAGCCTCAAGGACCGGGTCGTGTCCGGCATTATTCACGCCTTATGCGAACTGTGCGATGGTTCCGCGATCATTTCGACCCCCGACGTCCAGAAGCTGTCTGCCTAGAGCGTGATGCGAGCCGCAGGCCACCGCAGGAAAAAACCGGCTCCCACTTTTTACCTGCGGTGGCCTGCGGCTCGCATTCCGCTCTAATTGCGGAGGCTGTCAGGGGCATGATGATATCGCATTGTTGGTATTTGGTGTTTACCATCAACGCTACCATCAATTTTTGCGGCTGCAACTGGACCTCAGCGGCTGGCAGCGGCGCGTCGGTCGGCAAAAATGCCCAAATTCAGCCATTTAATGGATGTCTACGGAGCTGTCTGGATGCCTGGAAAGGGGCCAGTGGTGCCCGGGGACGGGATCGAACCGCCGACACCGTGATTTTCAGTCACGTGCTCTACCAACTGAGCTACCCGGGCCTTGGCCGCAGGGGTGCTGCGCACCTGTGCGGAGAGCCGCGCGTATGGCGAAGCGGGGGGGGCTTGTCCAGTCCCCTCGGGGCAGATTATTTCAGGCTTCGTCTTCGTCGGGGCGGTCGGCGGGTTTGCCGGGGATGGCATAGCCTTCATCAAGCCAGCGCAGCAGATCGCGATCCCGGCAGCGCGGGGAACAGAACGGCGCATCGGCGGCAGTGCGCGGTTTGCCGCAGATCGGGCAGGGGCGGGGCTGGTCGGTCATGGGGTGATCGCTTGCGCGAAAGCGGCGGCAAGGGCAAGCGTGCTGCGGGGTTCGCGCCGCACCGGGCGGCCGCTGCGGCGCACGAGTTCGGCTTCGTGTGCGGGGGTAATCGCGGCCAGCACGGCGGGATGCGCCACCAGCAGCAATGCGCCGGGGGCCGCGATGCGTTCGGCCTGGCGCAGCAGCGCGGCGGCGGCGGCGCGCGCGGGGTGGAAGGCCATGCGCGCGGTCAGCGCAGGGCGGGTCAGGCGGCTGACCAGTTGCACCAGACCAAACCCGTTCATGCCGGTGCGTTCGCCGCGCCAGCCATGGTCCGTCAGCGCGCTGTCGAGCGCCTGATCGACGCGGCCGCGTTCGGCGCGGTTGTCGAGGCCGGGAAAATCGATGGCGACCGATCCGCCCAGATCGAGCCGCGCGATGGCCCCAGCGATAGCGGGCACGGCGGCGAGCGCCAGCGGCAAGGCCGGGGGCGCGCCATCGATATCGATCAGCGTCATCGCCGGGGTCGGGCTGATCGTCAGGCGACCCACGGAAAAATCGACCACGCCGCTGGCGGCTTGTTCGGTCAAATCGGCCCATCCGGCCTGATCGAAGCTGCGATCAAGGGATGACAAAATGCGCACGGGATAGCCGTCCGCCGCCAGCGTTTCGGCCAGCGCAGGCGCGGGGGCAGGCGGCGCTTCGCCCGCCGGGCGGCACTGCGCCAGCTTGAACCGGCCCTGTTCGGCCAACGCCGGGCGGGTTATCCGCACCATCAGCGCGGAACCTTGCGGCAATCCGGGCGGCAGTGCGTCGATCAACACGCGGGTGTCATCGGGCAAGATCACCGTGCCCCGCCGACTGCCGGGCCAGCGCTGATCGAGCCGCGCCGGGCTGACCGCGCCCGCGCGCCACGGTTCGTGCCAGCACAGCCGCGCGGCGCGGATCGTGTCACCCTCGACCAGAATCGCGCGGTCTTCGCCGATCCCGGCTTCGACCAGCCATTGGCGCGCGCTGTCAGTCAAGCGGCAGCCCGGCGGCGCGCAACAGGCGGCGCGTGTCATACAAGGGCAGGCCGATCACCGCCGAATGGCTGCCCGCCAGCCACAAGCAGAAGGCTTCGGCACGGCCCTGAATGGCATAGCCGCCCGCTTTGCCGTGCCATTCGCCGCTGGCGATATAGGCGTCGATTTCCGCCGGAGTCAGCCGTTTGAACCGCAAAGTGGATTCGCTGAACGCTTCGCGCAGCGTGCCATCGGGGGTCATGACGGCGATGGCGCTGATGACATGGTGGCGGCGGCCCGACAGCAGCGTCAGACAGGCGCGCGCGGTGGCTTCGTCTTCGGCCTTGGGCAGGATGCGCGCGCCGACGCCGACTACCGTATCACCCGCCAGAATCAGGGCATCGGGGCGCAGCAGCGCGGCCGCGCGGGCTTTGGCACTGGCGAGCCGCTTGGCATGGTCGCGGGGGCGTTCGCGCGGGTGCGGGGTTTCGTCGATATCGGCGGGAACAATGGCATCGGGAACAACGCCGATCCGCGCGAGCAAGTCGCGCCGACGCGGGCTTGCCGAAGCAAGCACGAGCGGCGGATGCGGTGTCGGTGTGATCAGAACGAACCGGGGCCGCCGCGACCGGGCATGAAGCGATAAGTGATGCGGCCTTTGGTCAGGTCATAAGGCGTCAGTTCGACCAGCACTTCATCGCCGACCAGCACGCGGATGCGGTTCTTGCGCATTTTGCCGGCCGTATGGCCCAAGATCTCGTGATCGTTTTCCAGCCGGACACGGAACATGGCGTTGGGCAGCAGTTCGACCACCGAGCCGCGCATTTCGAGGAGTTCTTCTTTCGCCATCGGCGGGTCTGGATGCCTTGTCGGGTTGTGACGGCTTGGGCAGAGTGCCCAAGTGTCGATAAACGGGAACAATTGCGCGGGTGCAGCAGGAAAAACGCCCTGCGCGGAGCGCCCATACCGGCAATGGCAACAAAAGAAAAGCCCGCAGCGCGCGCACGCGGGCGCGACACCTGATTACCATTTGGCGATTGCCCTATGCGCCGCTTATCCGCAAGGGCGTGGTGCGTCATCCCCCGTTTCCTCGTTGAAGTACCCCATGGCAATCATCAATCGTCTTGGCCCGCTGGTGATCGTCGCGCTGTTCGGTCCCGCCGGGATGCCAGCATGGGCACAAGCCGTGCCGGACGATGATGACTTGGAAGTGGTGCTGCCCGCACCCGATCATACCCCGCCGCCCGCGCAAGCGAACGAAATCGTGGTAAAGGCGCTGCGCATTAGAGGCGAAGTCGAAACCGATCTGCCCCCGATTGCTACGCTCGATGAAGCGGCGATTGCCAGTTATGGTGCTTCGACGATTGCTGAACTGGTCGCCGCGCTGGCGGGGCAGACCGGCACCGGGCGCGGCCACGGCGATGGCACCCCGGCGTTTTTGCTCAACGGGTTGCGCATCGCCAGCTTTCGCGAAATGCGCGGCATTCCGCCCGAAGCGATCCGACGGGTGGAAATCCTGCCCGAAGAAGTCGCGCTCAAATACGGGTTTCGCCCCGATCAGCGGGTGGTCAATTTCATCCTCAAAGACACGTTCCGCGCCGTGGTTGATGAATTGCAGTACAGTCGGCCAGTGCGCGGCGGCTTTGTCGATTGGCACAACGAAGCCACGCTGGCGCGGATCGACCCCCACGCGCGGATCAATCTAACGGCCACGTATGACCGGCAGAGCGCCGAGACCGAAGCCGCGCGCCACATCATCCAGCCGGTGCCGCCAGCGCCCGGCGCGCCCGACCCGGCTGATTTTCGCACGCTCTTGCCCGCCACCACCAGCGCGGCGATCAATGCCACGCTCGCGCGGTCGCTGGGTACGGGCGCGGGCCTGACGGTCAATGTGCTGCTCCAGCGCGACAGCAGCGATGCGCGCAATGGCATCAATCCGACCGACACGACCACGGCGCTGCTCGCGGCCACGCGCACCACCACCGCGTCGGTCGGGCTGGGGCTGAACCTGCCGGTGCAGCGCTGGCAACTGGCGGCGACGCTCGATGCCAACCACGCCGCTGCATCGCGTACCACCGATCTCGCGCGGATCGCCCAAAGCGCGCAGATCCGCACGATCACCGATAGCGCGACCGCGCTGGCAACGCTGACCGGATCACTGGTGCGGATTGCGGCTGGCAATGTCGCGCTGACGGTCAAGACTGGCTATGCGCTGGCGAGCGTGACCGGCAGCCGCAGTGGGGGCGATACCCGGCTGCGGCGCGGCGATGCGCAAGCCGGGTTCAGCCTCGATGTGCCGCTGGCGCGCCGCCGCACCCACGGGCTGGGCGCGCTGGGCAATCTGTCGCTCAATCTCAATGCCGAAGTGCATGGCTTGTCCGATTTCGGCACGCTGGTTGATCTCGGCACCGGGCTGACTTGGGCACCGACCGCGCGCTGGACTGTGGTGGGCACCGTAATCGACACCGCCGCCGCGCCGGGCCTTGCCAGTCTGGCGGCTCCGCTGACGGTAACGCCGGGCGTTGCGGTCTATGACTTTGTGCGCGGCGAAACGGTGCTGGCGCTGATTACCAGCGGCGGCAATCCGGCGCTGCGGCGCGAGGCCCAGCGCGATCTGAAAGTGGGGAGTTACTGGACGCTGCCATTTGGCGGCGGCAACGACAATCTGGTGGTCGAATATTTCCGCAACCATGGCGATCATCCGTCCAGCCCATTGCCGCTGCTGACGGGCGCGGTACAGACTGCTTATGCTGATCGGATTGCGCGCGATGGCAGCGGGCGGATCGTGGCGGTCAATCAGACCCCGGTGATGCTGGCCAATGCTCGCAGCGCGCGGGTGCGCACCACGCTCAATCTGGCGGGCGCGTTTGGCACGCCCGATCCCGCCATGGCCGGGCGCACGCGGATGCGCGGTGGCGGGATGATGCCGATGGATGGGCGCGGACGCTGGAATCTGTCGCTCAGCCACAGCTATGAATTGGCCAACCGCGCGCAATTGCCGGGCGGCACCACGCTCGACCAATTGCGCGGCGATGCGCTGACCGGAACCGGGGTGGCGCGGCACACTGTCACGCTCGAAGCGGGCGGATACCGCAAGGGCTTTGGCCTGCGGCTCAACGGCGCATATGCGGGCAGCACCCGTGTCACCGCCGCAACCGACAGCGGGCCGATCACGTTCGGCGCGCTGGCGACGGTCAATCTGCGGTTGTTTGCCGATCTCGGGCGGATGCCGGGGGTCGTGCGGCAGGCCGCGATCACCAAAGGCATGCGGCTGGAATTGAGCGTCACCAATCTGTTCGACGGCCAGCAGACAGTGACCGATGGGCGCGGTGCGACCCCGCTGCGCTATCAGGCGGGGCTGATCGATCCGGTCGGGCGGTTGATTAAGCTGGAGTTGCGCAAACAGTTTTGATCTTTGCGGGCGCTGGTCACGCGCCGCCGAGTCGCCTATCTCGACAGTGCGATGGCCAAATCTCCTGAATCTTCCGCGCCTGCCGAAGCCGCGCCGCATAGTGCTGACCGCTTTAACGAGGCCAAGGCGACATATGCCGTGCGCGGCGCGGACCAGCCCGATCTTGATCGCGGGGTGGCGGTGATCCGCGAAGTCGTGGCGACGTTGAAACCTTTGCCCGGTGTCTACCGAATGCTCGATGCGCGCGGCGATGCGCTCTATGTCGGCAAGGCGCGCGCGCTCAAGCACCGCGTGGCGAACTATGTGCAAGTCGATCGCCTGCCCAACCGCTTGCGCCGCATGGTCAGCCTGACCCGGTCGATGACCATCGTCACCACCAATTCAGAAGCCGATGCGCTGTTGCTGGAAGCGCAACTGATCAAGCGCTATCGCCCGGCCTACAACGTGCTGTTGCGCGATGACAAATCGTTTCCGTTCATCCTGTTGCGCACCGACCATACATATGCGCGGATCATGAAGCATCGCGGCGCACGGCGCGCCAAAGGCCACTATTACGGCCCGTTTGCCAGCGCCGGATCGGTCAACACCACGATCAACGCGTTGCAGAAACTGTTTTTGCTGCGCAGTTGCAACGATGGCTTTATGGCGCGGCGCGACCGGCCCTGCCTGCTCTATCAGATCAAGCGATGCAGCGCGCCGTGCGTGGAGCGCATTGCCGCTGACGACTATGCCAAACTGGTGCGCCAGGCGAAAGACTTCCTTGGCGGGCGGTCACAGGCGGTGCAGCGCGAGATCGAGGCGCAAATGAGCGAAGCCGCCGCCGCGCTCGACTATGAACGCGCCGCCGTGTTGCGTGATCGGTTGCGCGCCGCGACGTTCATTCAGGGCAGCCAAGCGATCAATGCCGAAGGCGTGGGCAGCGCCGATGTCTTTGCGATGGCGTCCAAAGGCGGGGTGGTGGCGGTGCAGGCGTTCTTTATCCGCGCCGGGCAAAACTGGGGCCACCGCGCGTTCTTTCCCAGCCATACCGAAGGGTTTGATGAGGCCGAAGTGCTCACGCAGTTTCTCGCGCAGTTCTATGAAGATGTGCCACCGCCGCGTCTGATCCTGATCGACCGCGACCTGCCCGAAGCGGCGCTGCTGGCCGAAGCGCTGCAGGACGCTGCCGGGGGCAAAGTCGAAATCTCGGTGCCGCAGCGCGGGGATCGCCGCCGGCTGATGGAACAAGCGCGGCGCAATGCCGATGAAGCGCTCGAACGGCGTCAGGCCGAAACCGGCACCCGCGCCAAGATTTTCCGCGATCTGGCCGAATTTCTCGAACTGGGCGATGTGCCCGACCGAATCGAGATCTATGACAACAGCCATATCATGGGCAGCCATGCGGTCGGCGCGATGGTGGTCGCCGGGCCAGAAGGGTTCCGCAAAAGCCAGTACCGCAAATTCACCATCAAACATCCCGAAACCGAGCCGGGCGACGATTTCGCGATGATGCGCGAAGTGATGCAGCGCCGCTTTGCCCGCGTGCAGGATGAAGACCCCGACCGCAGCGGCGGGATGTGGCCCGATCTGGTGCTGATCGACGGCGGCAAAGGCCAGATGAGCGCGGTGCGCGCCACGCTCGAAGCGCTGGGGATCGACGATGTCGCGCTGATCGCGGTGTCAAAAGGCCCTGATCGCAATGCCGGGCGCGAACATTTCCACTTTCCCGACGGGCGCGAAAAGCTGCTGCCGGTCAATTCGCCACTGCTGTTCCATTTGCAACAGTTGCGCGATGAAGCGCACCGCTTTGCCATCGGCGCGCACCGCGCCAAACGCAGCCGCGCGATCAGCGCCAGCCCGCTTGATGACATTCCCGGCATCGGACCCGCGCGCAAACGCGCCTTGCTGCTGCATTTTGGCACCGCGAGCAAAGTCCGCGCCGCCAGCCTGTCCGATCTGCAATGCGCCCCCGGCATCAGCGCCGCCGTGGCGCAGACCGTGCATGATTTCTACCATCAGGGCGGCTAGAGCGGAATGCGATTAGATTGAATCACATTCCGCTCTAGAGTCTTTGTTTTCGCGTGATTTATTGCGAAAAACCGGTTCCCACTTTTTCGCATCACGCTCTAATCCACCGGCGTATCGCGCTCGACATCGGCAGCGGCGGTCTCGCCCAGCCCGTGGCGCAACAGCATCGGGATTTGCGTGAAGGTGAACACGAACGACAGCGCGCTTACGCCCCAGACTTTGATCGTCAGCCACGTGCCAAACCCGCCGTTGGTGGCATTATACTTGTACCGCAGCACTTCGTTGAGCAGCGCCAGAACCAGGAAAAACCACGCCCAGTTGCGCGTCAGGATCAGCCAGCCTGTGTCGCTCAGCCCGTCAAATGCGGCTTGCAGCAAATCGCGCAGCAGCGGGCGGCGAAAGCGCAAGCCGATGAACAGCGTCGCGGCGAAGAGCAGATAGATCGCCGTCGGCTTGATCTGGATCCACATCGGATCGCCCAGCAACACGGTCAGCCCGCCAAACCCGATGATCAGCGTTGCCGACAGCCACAGCATCGGCGACACTTTGCCCAGCCGCCACTTCGAGACCGCCAGCGCGACGACGGTCGCGACCATGAACGCCAGCGTGCTTTTGGTAACCGCGACCACTGTGCCAATCCCGCTTTCGCTGCCGGGCGGGCTGAAATGGCGGTACGTCAGGAAAAACACCAGCAAGGGGCCGTAATCGACCGCGAGATTGATCCACGATGCAGCGGCTTTTTTGCCGGGCGTAGCGCTCATTGGGGTTCTCCGGCAATCACGCGCGCGACCAGCGCGGGGTCGAACGGGCGCAAATCATCGATGGTTTCGCCCACGCCAATAGCATGGATCGGCAGGCCATAGTGCTCTGCCGCCGCGACCAGCACGCCGCCGCGCGCGGTCCCATCAAGCTTGGTCATCACCAGCCCGGTTACGCCCGCGACTTCCTTGAAGATCGCGATTTGCTGCAACGCGTTCTGGCCGTTGGTGGCATCGAGCACCAGCACCACATCGTGCGGCGCGGCGGGGTTAAGCCGCCCGAGCACGCGGCGAATCTTGGCCAGTTCGTCCATCAATTCGCGCTTGTTCTGCAACCGCCCGGCGGTATCGACGATCAGCACATCGGTGCCCGCCGCGCTCGCCTGCTTGACCGCATCAAACACGATTGACGCGGGATCGCCGCCTTCGGCCCCGGCGATGATCGGCACCCCCAGCCGTTCCGCCCAGATGCGCAACTGGCCGATGGCAGCGGCGCGGAACGTGTCGCCCGCCGCCAGCATCACGGTGTAGTCGGCTTCCTGAAACAGATGCGCCAGCTTGGCAATCGTGGTGGTCTTGCCCGATCCGTTGACCCCGATCACCAGAATCACGTGCGGGCGGGGAAAGCCGCTGATCGTCAGCGGGCGTGCCACCGGGCGCAAGATCGCCTCGACCTCATCGGCCACCGCCCGCCGCAGCGCGGCTTCGTCCAGCCCGCCGTCAAACCGCCCTTGCGCCAGCCGGTCGCGGATCCGCGCCGCCGCGCGCGGGCCAAGGTCTGATGCGATCAGCGCGTCTTCGATATCATCCAATTGATCCGCGCTGGGCCGCGCGCCGCCGGTCAGTCCGGACAGATTGTCGGCAAGCCTTTCCTGCGTCTTGCGAAACGCACCGAACAGCCGGTCGCTCCACCTGTCGCCGGTCGTGTTGCCGGTCGTGTCACTGGTCATATCAACAATCCTTCGCTGACCGCGCGCGGGGTCAGAGTCACCAGAGTTCCCGGCACCGTGCCCGGTGGCAGGCGAGAGGGGGCGAATTCGCCCGAATGGCCGGTGCCGTCGCGTTCGGCCAGCACCTCGCGCGGTTGGCCGATCAGCCCGGTCAGCCACACAGCGCGTTGATCGGCGACGGCCGCGCGCAACCGCGCGGCGCGCGCGCGCACCGTGGCTGGATCGACTTGCGGCATCCGCGCCGCCGGGGTGCCGGGGCGCGGCGAATAGGGAAAGATATGCCCGTGCACGATATTTGCCGCCGCGATCAGGCTGAGGCTGCACTCGTGCATCGCGTCGGTCTCGGTGGGGAACCCGGCGATCAGATCGGCGCCGATGGCGATGTCGGGGCGGCGCGCGATCAGCCGTGCGATCAGATCGAGCGCTTGCGCGCGGCTGTGGCGGCGCTTCATGCGTTTGAGCACCAGATCATCGCCCGCCTGCAACGACAGATGGACATGCGGCATCACGCGCGCTTCGCCGGTCAGAATGTCGAACAGCAGCGGATCGATTTCCACCCCGTCGAGCGAGGACAGCCGCAGCCGGGGCAGGGCGGGGAACGCGCGCAAGATCGCCGCCACCAGATCGCCCAGCCTTGGGCTATCGGGCAAGTCCGCGCCCCAGCCGGTGACATCGACCCCGGTCAGCACGACTTCGTTGACCCCGTGGTCGAGATGCGCGGCGATGCGCGTCAGCACATCGGCGACCGGGCTAGATACGCTCGCCCCGCGCCCGGCGGGGATGATGCAGAATGTGCAGGCATGGTCGCAGCCGTTCTGCACCGGCACGAAAGCGCGGGTGTGCCGCACTGGCAGTGCATCGCCGGGCAAGGGCCGCGCCTGCCAGCTTGCGGGTAGCAATTTGTCGGCATTGGCGATGACCGCATCGACTTCGGGCATTGCGGCAAATGCATCGGGGGTGATCGTTGCAGCGCAGCCTGTGACGACGACGCGCGCATCGGGATGCTCGCGGCGCAACCGGCGCACTGTGCGGCGCGACTGGCGCACCGCTTCTGCGGTGACCGCGCAGGAATTGACCACCACCGTCTGCCCCGGTGCATGTGCGAGCAGCGCGCGGATCGCCTCGCTTTCGGCCAGATTGAGCCGACAGCCGAGCGTGACCACGCTGTTGGCGTGCGCGGTCATGCCGGATAATCGCTTTCATCAAATGTGCCGACAAAGCTCGTCGTCGCCGGGCCGGTCATGAGGATCGAGTCATCATCATCCCACACAATCGTCAACGGCCCGCCCGGCAGCGTGACGGTGACCCGCCGCCCGGTCAGCCGCCGCCGCATCGCCGCAATGGCTGTGGCGCAAGCCCCGGTGCCGCACGCGCGGGTCAGCCCCGCGCCGCGTTCCCACACGCGCAAGGCAATCGCATCGGGGCCGGTCACTGTCGCGACATTGACATTGATCCGCGCGGGAAACAGCGGATCGGTCTCGATCAGCGGCCCCAGCCGCGCCAGATCGACCGCCGCCGCATCGGGCACAAAAAACACCACGTGCGGATTGCCGACATTGACCGCGACCGGCTCGCCCAAGCCTTCCCACGCCACTGGCAGCGCCAGCGTGTCGAGCGCATATGCCAGCGGGATCGCCTGCCAATCGAACCGGGGCCGCCCCATCGCCACGCTGATCATCGCGCCATCGGCCTGTGCGGTAATCGTGCCACCGCGCGTTTCGATCCGTGTCACGCCACAGCGTTCGTCCGCCAGCAGCAGCCCGACCGCGCGGCTGGCATTGCCGCAAGCATCGGCTTCGCTGCCATCGGGGTTGAAAATCCGCATCCGCACATCGGCATGGTCCGCGGCATGGTCCGCCGGTTCGAGCACGATCACCTGATCGCAGCCGATGCCCGTGGTGCGATCCGCCAGCGCGGCGGCGCGGCGCGCGGTCATCGGCAGCGCATCGACACGCGCGTCGATCACCACGAAATCGTTGCCAAGGCCATGCATTTTGCGAAACGGAATGGGCATGGGCGCGGCTCCTAAAGCAAACAGCCGGGTTTGGAAATCGCGCAATGTGCCCGCCGCGCTTGCCATTGCGGGGGTGAACGGGTAAGGGGCGGGGGCACAAAGGCTCGTCCGGGCCCTTGATTGCAGATTCGCTTTCGGCTCTTGCAGCGGAAATGCCAACGCTGGTCGGCGAGGTTTCGCCCACCGGCGTTTTTGGCGTTGGGGTGCAGGGCTGCTGAATTCCGGGCAGGAGGCACGCGTGTTCGATAGTCTGTCAGACCGGTTAAGCGGCGTGTTCGACCGGCTGCGCGGTCGTGGCGCGCTGTCCGAAGACGATGTGCGCGGCGCAATGCGCGAAGTGCGGATTGCCTTGCTCGAAGCCGATGTCGCGCTGCCCGTGGTGCGCCGGTTTATCGACAGCGTGACCGAAGCCGCCATCGGCCAGCAAGTCTTGCGCTCGGTCACGCCGGGCCAGCAAGTGGTCAAGATCGTGCACGATGCGCTTGCCGACATGCTCGGCGGCGGCACGGTCGAGCTTGATCTGGCGGCAACCCCGCCGGTGGTGATCATGATGGTCGGGCTGCAAGGGTCGGGCAAGACCACCAGCACTGCCAAGATCGCCAAGCTGCTCAAGGACAAAAGCGGCAAGAAGGTGCTGATGGCCTCGCTCGACGTCAACCGTCCGGCGGCGCAGGAGCAATTGGCCGTGCTGGGCAGCCAGGTCGGCGTGGCGACGCTGCCGATTGTCGCGGGGCAGACCCCGGTGGCGATTGCCACGCGCGCGCTGGCGGCGGCGCGGTTGCAGGCGGTCGATGTGCTGATGCTCGATACCGCCGGGCGGCTCCATGTCGATCAAGCCCTGATGGACGAAATGCAGGCGGTCAGTGCGGTGACAACGCCGCGCGAAACGCTGCTGGTGGTCGATTCGCTCACCGGGCAAGACGCGGTCAACGTTGCGCAGAACTTTGCCGGGCAAGTCGCGCTGACCGGCGTGGTGTTGACGCGGATGGATGGCGATGCGCGCGGCGGTGCGGCGCTGTCGATGCGTGCGGTGACCGGCCAGCCGATCAAATTCGCCGGGACCGGCGAAAAGCTCGATGCCATCGAAGCGTTCGATCCGCAGCGCGTGGCCGGGCGTATCCTCGGCATGGGCGATGTGGTCTCGCTGGTCGAAAAGGCGGCGGCGGCGATCAATGCCGATGATGCCGAACGCATGGCCCAGCGCATGGCCAAAGGCGAATTCGACATGAACGATCTGCGCACCCAGTTGGGCCAGATGCAGCGCATGGGCGGGATCGGCGCGCTCGCCGGGATGATGCCGGGGATGAAAAAGGCCAAAGCGGCGATGGCGCAATCGGGGATGGATGACCGGGTGCTGCTGCATTTGGACGCGATCATCGGCTCGATGACCCCGACCGAGCGGCGCAAGCCCGAATTGCTCAATGCCAAGCGCAAGATCCGCATCGCCAAAGGATCGGGCACGCAAGTGCAAGACGTCAACAAGCTTATCAAGATGCATCAGGAAATGGCGCGCACGATGAAGCAGATCCGCAAGATGGGCGGGCTGAAAGGCCTTGCCGCGATGTTTGGCAAAGGCGGGCTGGGTGCGGCAATGCCGGGGCTGGATCAAGCCATGGGGCCGGGCGCGATGGGCGGGTCGGGACTGGGCGGTTCCGGACTGGGTGGCGGCGGCGGCGCTTTGCCGGGGCTGGGCGGAATGCCGGCCAACTTGGGCGATTTGCTCAAGCGGCGATAGAAATTTTAATCCAACGGTTTGTTCAATTTTACAGAAAGGTAGTTACCATGTCAGTGTCCTTGCGGTTGTCGCGCGGCGGTTCGAAAAAGCGCCCTTATTACAAGATTGTCGTGTCCAACAGCCGCGCCCCGCGTGATGGCAAGTATCTGGAACAAGTCGGCACCTATAATCCGCTGCTGGCCAAAGACGATGAAAACCGCGTGCGGATTATCGAAGACCGCGCGCGCTATTGGCTTGGCGTCGGCGCGCAGCCGACCGACCGCGTGTCGCGCCTGCTCGACAAGCTGGGGATCAAAGAGCGCACGGTAACGCTCAACCCCAATGCCGGGGTGCCCGGCAAAAAGGCCAAAGAGCGCGCCGAAGACAAAGCGGCGAAGGCGGCCAAAGCTGCCGAAGCGCTGGCCGCACCGGCGGAAGCCTGATCTTTGGGCCATGATCGCCCGGTTACGCTGGCGGCCATTGCGGGCGCGCATGGCGTGACGGGCGATGTGCGGCTGAAACTGTTTGGCGACGGGGTGGCGACATTGCGCCGCCACCTTGATCGCCCGGGCGGGTTCAACGGTGGCGCGCTGACGCTGACACTGGTGCGCGATGATGGCAAAGGCGGCGCGCTCGCGCGTTTTGCCGAATGCACTGACCGCACCACGGCGGAACGCTTGCGCGGCACGGTGCTGACAGTGCCGCGATCAACGCTGCCGCCGCTTGACGAGGGGGAATATTACCACGCCGATCTCATCGGGCTAAGCGCGGTGTCGTCCGATGGCGCAGCGCTGGGCACGTGCATCGCCATCGACAATTTTGGCGCAGGCGATGTGATCGAAGTGCAGCGCCCCGATGGCAAATGCTTTATGGTGCCGATGCGGCCCGAAGCCGTGCCCGCATGGGATGACACCCGGCTGGTCATCGCGGCTGCGTGGGTGGAGGCGTCATGATGCGCGCGCGATCGGTCTTTGCCGCGATCATGGCCGCGTTGGTGTTCACCACGCCCGCAGCCGCCGAACCGACGGCGACGCTCGCCAGTGTTTCCCCCGCGATTGATGCGATCTTTGCGCGCTGGGCCGATGAAAACCATGTGCCGGGAATGGTCTATGGCGTGGTCGATCACGGTCGGCTGGCTTATGTGCGCGGTATCGGGGTGCAGGACCTGACCACCCGTCGCCCGGTCGATGCCGATACGCTGTTCCGCATCGCCTCAATGACCAAGGCCTTTACTGCGCTGTCGATCCTGTCGTTGCGTGACAAGGGCTTGATCGCGCTCGATGATCCGGCGGAAACTTATGTTCCGGAAATGCGCGGCTGGGGCAATGCCACGGCGGATGCGCGGCGCATTACCCTTCGCGATCTGTTGCACCATGTCGCCGGTTTCGTCACCGATGATCCGTGGGGTGATCGGCAGACGCCGCTGCCGCAGGACGCGTTTACCCGCCTGCTCGCCGCCGGCGTGCCGTTCGCGCGCGCGCCCGAAATGCACCACGAATATGCCAATTTTGGTTATGCCATTCTCGGCCGGGTGATCGCTAATGTCACGCACGCGCCCTATCGCGCTTACGTCGAAACGACGCTGCTGCGCCCGCTGGGAATGACCGCGAGCGGATATGATGTCCACAGTTTGCCGCCCGCGCGCCGCGCGCTTGGCTATCGCTGGGAAAGCGCGGCGTGGACCGAAGAACCAACGCTCGATGATGGCGCGTTCAACGCGATGGGTGGGCTGTCGGTCAGCGCCACGGACTACGCCAAGTGGCTTGCGTTCGTGCTGTCGGCCTGGCCGCCGCGCGATGACGCTGATGTTGGCCCGGTGCGGCGCGGCACGGTGCGCCAGATTGCCCAAGGGCTGAATTTCGCGTCGGTGTTTCACCGCTATGGGGCGAGCGGCGCGACCGCCTGCCCCGGTGCGCTCGCTTATGGCATGGGCTGGCGCGTAGTGCAGGATTGCGACTTGGGGCTGACGCTAAACCATGGCGGCGGCTATCCCGGCTATGGCAGCCACGTGCTGGTCCTGCCCGAATTCGGCGTGGCCCTGTTTGCGCTGACCAACCGGACGTATTCCGGCCCTTCGGCCCCGGTGTGGGACAGCGCGGTGCTGCTGCTGCACGCGGGCCTGCTGCACCGCGCGGAAGCGACGCCATCGCCTGACCTTGCCGCCTTTTACACCGCCGCGCGCGAAGTCTGGGCGGCGGGCAGCGTCGCGCCACTGTCGGGCAAAGTCGCGATGAACTTCGCGCTCGACCGCAGCGACGCGCAATGGGCCAAAGTGCTGGGCGAAACCGCCGCCAAAGCGGGCCGCTGCGACACGAGCACCCCGATCCGCCCCGACCATGCGCTGTCGGGCACTTTCGCGTGGACTTGCGCGCATGGCACAGTCGAAGGCAGCGTGCTGCTTGCCCCGACCCGCCCGATCACGGTGCAAAGCCTGCATTTCGCCTTCGTACCCTGACTCGACACCGGCGTAGCCATTGTATTTACACTGCGTATATACAGGAGCTGTCATGGGCAAAGTACACAGCACCAAAAGTTTTCGTTCGGGCAATTCGGTCGCGATCCGGATGCCAGCCGCACTCGGTGTTGAACCCGGTTTGGACTGGACAGTGGAACAGCACGGCGATGAACTGGTGCTACGCCCGCGCGAAGCGCCGCACCGCACCATCGATGTCAGCGGGTTTGCCGGTAAAGCACCGGGGATCAGGCTTGCCCCGCGTGAAGATTTCGACGAACGCCCGAGCACGATTGCCGCGCGCACGGTGGCGGGTGCCGCGTGATCCGCTGCCTGCTCGCCGCACACGCGCTTAGCCTTCGGGCGAGCGTGATTACCGCAAATCTCGCCGATTTCTTGGATGTGCCGGGTTTGGTGGTCGAGGATTGGAGCCTGTGACCACGCTGATCTGGATGATCGCACGATGACATTCGCCGCCACCATCCTCACGCTCTATCCCGATATGTTTCCCGGCCCTTTGGGTCACAGTCTGGCGGGGCGGGCGCTGGCGCTCGGTGTCTGGTCGCTCGATACCGTGCAGATCCGCGACTTTGCCACCGACAAGCACCGCACGGTTGATGATACCCCGGCGGGTGGCGGGGCGGGGATGGTGCTGCGTGTCGATGTGCTGGCGCGCGCCATCGATCATGCGCGCGCGATGCAGCCCGATGCGCCGGTGCTGGCAATGACCCCGCGCGGGCGACCGTTGACGCAGGCGCGGGTGCGCGCTTTGGCGGCGGGGCCGGGGATTACGGTGCTGTGCGGGCGGTTTGAAGGGTTTGACGAACGGATTTTTGCCGGGCGCGACGTTGAGGAAGTCGCGGTCGGCGATATCGTGCTGTCGGGCGGCGAATGCGCGGCGCTGATGGTGCTCGATGCTTGCATTCGCCTGCTGCCCGGCGTAATGGGCGCGGCTCTTAGCGGGCACGAGGAATCGTTTGAACACGGTTTGCTTGAATATCCGCACTATACCCGGCCCAGCGAATGGGAAGGGCGCACGATTCCCGAAGTGCTGCGATCGGGGGATCATGCGAAGATCGCGGCTTGGCGCAAGGCCATGGCGCGCGATCAGACCCGGCTACGCAGGCCGGACCTTTGGGAACGCCACACCGGCGTTCGGGTCCAGTCTGCCTCTGGTGCGCAGCGTGAAGCGACGGACGAAAACAATGAACCTGATTCAGCAGCTTGAAGCTGAAGCGATTGCCGAGTTCAAAGCCAAAAAGGACATCCCGGCGTTCCGCGCGGGCGATACCGTGCGCGTGGGCGTGCGCGTGGTCGAAGGCGAACGCACCCGCGTGCAGGCCTACGAAGGCGTGGTGATCGCGCGGTCGAACCGTGGCCTTGGCTCAAACTTCACCGTGCGCAAGATCTCGTTTGGTGAAGGGGTGGAACGCGTGTTCCCGCTCTATTCGCCCAATATCGATTCGATCACGGTCGTGCGGCGCGGCGTCGTGCGGCGCGCGAAGCTCTATTATCTGCGTGGCCGTCGTGGCAAATCGGCGCGGATTGCCGAACGCCGCGATGTTCGCCCCGGCGCAGACGGTTGACCAGGACGGGCTGACCCAGCCCTTCGCCCGACACGCAGCATGACGTGAACAGGCGCCCTGGCCCACCCGCCAGGGCGCCTGTCTGTTTTCTCCAATGGGCAATTCTTGTGTCGATTTCCCCATCCGCGTCAGGGTCCAGACTTCCCCCCTCCTCTTTAGGGCGTTCAGAGGCACGTGACTCTGAACGCGGGCTGGGGGTGGGGCAGTGCCCCACGCGCTCACCAAGCCGAGAACTCCCAACCCCACCCCCAACCCCCTCCCCTAAAGGGGCGGGGGCTTTGGCGCGGGTGTTTGCCTTGATCATCGCCGCTGCGGTGCTGTGGTGTGCGCCCCAGTCCGCCATCGCTCGGGAGAATGCCATGACCACACCGCCGCTAAGCCTGACGCGCGTGTTTGCCAGCCCGGCGCTGGCCGGGCCGATCCCGCGCGGGGTAAAGCTGTCACCCGATGGCCGGTTCCTGACTCTGTTGCGCAACCGCACCGATGATCGTGATCGCTATGATCTGTGGGGGTTCGATCGCACCAGCGGGGCATGGCGGATGCTGGTCGATTCGGCGAAGCTGTCCTCGGGCGAGGCGCTGTCGCAAGCCGCGCTGATGCAGCGCGAACGCCAGCGGATCGGCGGGATCAAGGGCATTGTCAGCTATGACTGGGCGGCGGATTCGCGCAGCGTGCTGGTCCCAGTCGATGGGCATCTGTTTCAGGCGCAGATCACCGGCCCGGCGGCGGGCACGATCACGCCGATTGCCGCCGCTGCCGGGGCCGAAGTGCTCAACCCCGCGCTCGGCCCACGCGGCGCGCATGTCGCTTTTGTGCGCGACCGGCGGCTGTGGGTCGCGCCGCTGAATGGCGCGGCGCAAGCGATCACCCCGTTCGAAGCCAATGCCGATGTCCATTGGGGCGAAGCCGAATTCATCGCGCAAGAAGAATTGCACCGCTTTGCCGGATACTGGTGGGCACCCGATGAAACCCGGCTGGCGGTCGAACGCTATGATGAGAGCGGGGTGGGGCTGGTCACCCGCGCCGCGATTGGCGCAGGTGCCACGCACGTCACGCAACAGCGCTATCCGGCAGCGGGTAGCGCCAATGCCGTCGTTTCGCTGGCGATTATCGCCGCCGATGGCAGCACGCGCGTGCCGGTCGATCTGGGGCCGGACCCGGATATCTATCTGGCGCGGGTCGATTGGGCGCGCGATGGCAAAACGCTCTATGTGCAGCGGCTCAACCGCGCGCAAGACCGGCTCGACATGCTTGCGGTCGATCCCGCGACAGGCGCATCGACGGTGCTGTTCAGCGAACAGGCCGTCGCGCAAAGCTGGATCAACCTGTCGGAGGCCTATCGCTTCCTTGCCGATGGCAGCCTGATCTGGTGGTCCGAACGCGATGGCCACGGGCATTTGTACCGCTTTGCCCAAGGCCAGTGGCAGCAACTGACCAGCGGGGCGTGGGACGTATCGGGCCTTGTCGCGGTGGACGAAGCGGCGGGGCGCGTGATCCTGACCGGGAACCGCGATGATGTGCTGGCGGGGCAGATCTATGCGCTCGATCTGGCGCATCCGGGGGTTCTGACCCCGCTCGGCGATCCGGCCTATGACAACGCCGCCAGCGCTGACACCAACGGCCACACGCTGATCGTGACGCGCAGCGCCGACCGGCAACCGCCGCAGACGTATCTGGCCGATGCCCAAGGCCGCCAGATTGCGTGGATCGAACAGAATGCCGTCGCGGGCGATCACCCTTATGCGCCATACTTGGCGCAGCATCGCCCGGCGCGCTACGGCACGATCAAGGCGGCTGACGGGACCGATCTGCACTGGATGATGCTGACCCCGCCGCTTGAGCCGGGCAAGCGCTATCCAGTATTCAGCTATCACTATGGCGGCCCCGGTGTGCAAGTGGTGCGGCGCGGCTGGCTGGGCGCGCTGGCGCAAGCGGTGGTGGCCAAAGGCTATGTGTGGTTCGCGCTCGACAATCGCGGTTCGGCCAATCGCGGCGTGGCGTTTGAACGCCCGCTGTGGCACGCGATGGGCAGCGTCGAAGTCGCCGATCAACTGGCGGGCGCGGCTTGGCTGAAACAGCAGGACTTTATCGATCCGGCGCGGCTCGCTACGTTTGGCTGGTCCTATGGCGGTTATCTGACGCTCAAGCTGCTTCAGGCGCAGCCCGGCGCATTCGCGGCGGGGATCGCGGTTGCCCCGGTCACGCGCTGGGACTTGTACGATACGGCCTATACCGAACGCTATCTCGGCCTGCCGCAAGCGCCGGGCGGGGTCTATGACCGCGCCGGGGCGATTGCCGATGCGACAAAGATTGCCGATCCTTTGCTGGTGATCCATGGCATGGCCGATGACAATGTCGTGCTCGACAATACCACCGCGATTGCCGCGACATTGCAGGCAGGCGCGGTGCCGTTCGAAATGATGCTCTATCCCGGCCAGACGCACGGCATCGGCGGGCCAAAGATCAGCGTGCATCTGTATGACCGGGTGTTCGATTTCCTCAACCGCCATGGCGTAGCGCCCGGCGGCCGGTAAGATGCGACCCCTGTGTGGGTAAAAGGAGTGATTGCAATGGGTTATCGGGTAGCTGTGGTTGGCGCGACGGGCAATGTCGGGCGCGAAATGCTCAACATTCTGGCCGAACGCGAATTCCCCATCGATGCCATCGCCGCGCTCGCCTCGTCTCGGTCGCAAGGCACCGAGATCGAATTCGGCGATACCGGGCAAATGCTCAAAGTGCAGAATGTCGAACACTTCGATTTCACCGGCTGGGATATCGCGCTGTTCGCCGCCGGGTCCGGCCCGACGCGCATCCACGCGCCGCGCGCCGCCAGCCAGGGCTGCGTGGTGATCGACAATTCCTCGCTCTACCGCATGGACCCCGATGTGCCGCTGGTGGTGCCCGAAGTGAACCCTGATGCCATCGACGGGTACAAGGCGCGCAACATTATCGCCAACCCCAACTGTTCGACCGCGCAATTGGTCGTCGCGTTGAAACCGCTGCACGACCGCGCCACCATCACGCGCGTGGTCGTTTCGACGTATCAGTCGGTGTCGGGCGCGGGCAAAGAAGGCATGGACGAACTGTTCGAACAGAGCCGGGGCATCTTTGTCGGCGATCAGACCGACCCGCGCAAATTCCAGAAGCAGATCGCGTTCAACGTGATCCCGCAGATCGACGTGTTCCTAGATGACGGCTTTACCAAAGAAGAATGGAAAATGGTGGTCGAAACCAAAAAGATCCTCGACCCCAAAATCAAAGTCGTGGCGACATGCGTGCGCGTGCCGGTGTTCGTCGGCCATTCCGAAGCCGTGACCATCGAATTCGCCAATGAAATCAGCGCCGCCGAAGCGCAAGATATCTTGCGCGAATCGCCCGGCGTGATGCTGATCGATAAACGCGAAGACGGCGGCTATGTCACCCCGGTCGAATGCGTGGGAGACTACGCCACATTCGTGTCGCGCGTGCGCGAAGACCCGACGGTCGATAACGGGCTGGTGCTGTGGTGCGTGTCGGACAATCTGCGCAAAGGCGCGGCGCTGAATGCGGTGCAGATTGCCGAATTGCTGGGGCGGCGGCATTTGAAAAAGGGGTGACGGCACGCAAATCGTGACCCCCGCCCTGTTGCAGGCACGATCCGCACCGCCATCGCCCCGCAGCTCCTGCCCCGCTGTGCGACAGGATGCACACAATTTTATGGCAAAGTTTTTCTATCGATAAATCAGTATAATACGGACTTACAAAACCCATTTGCGCAGCGGCGATGAAAGCCCCTCTCCATAGGGGAGGGGTTGGGGAGGGGGTTTTAACGCCTGAGATGTCGTGCAATATCTGAACCTTAGCACGCCCCCACCCAACCCTCCCCCTTCAGGGGGAGGGCTTTTGGGCGCAGCCATCGCCCCGCAGT
>CAINGT010000073.1 GCA_903848655.1 uncultured Sphingomonadales bacterium | reverse complement strand
GCTCTAGAGTCTTTGTTTTCGCGTGATTTTTTGCGAGCCGCAGGCCACCGCAGGTAAAAACCGGTTACCACTTTTTACCTTCGGTGGCCTGCGGCTCGCATCACGCTCTAAGCACGACATTATTACCGTTCATCGACCATCCGCGCTTGCCATCGCCACCGAATCATGACCACCGGGGCCAGCCGCGCCATAAGTGGTTTTGCGCGCGCTATCACCAGACAGGATCGACCATGCCCAATATCCGCTCTGCCAACCGTCGTCATCAACGCGCCATCGTAACGCAGATTGCCCGCGCAAAAGCCGCTGCCCACGCCGCAGCGGTCAAAGCCGATGCGGATGCAAAGCCTGCGGTCTGATCGGGGCGACCACCAAAGCGGGCAAAGCGGCGAAACCCGCTTGCCTAGGCCGCCTATGGTCGCCTAATCGCGGGGGATGACTTCGACCAACGACATCCGCCGGTCCTTTCTCGACTATTTCGGCTCGCACGGGCACGAAGTGGTGCCTTCGGCGCCGCTGGTGCCATACAACGATCCCACGTTGATGTTCACCAATGCGGGGATGGTGCCGTTCAAGAACGTGTTTACCGGGCTGGAAACGCGCAGCCAGCCGCGCGCCACCACGTCGCAGAAATGTGTCCGCGCCGGGGGCAAGCACAACGATCTCGACAATGTCGGCTATACCGCGCGGCACCATACATTCTTTGAAATGCTGGGCAATTTTTCGTTCGGCGACTATTTTAAGGAACAGGCGATCACCCACGCGTGGACCCTGCTGACGCGCGAATGGGGCCTGCCGCGCGACAAATTGCTGGTGACGGTCTATCATACCGACGATGAAGCTTTTGGCCTGTGGCAAAAGATCGCCGGGCTGCCGGCGGATCGCATCATCCGCATCGCCACCAAGGACAATTTTTGGGCGATGGGCGATGATGGCCCGTGCGGCCCATGTTCAGAGATCTTTTTCGACCATGGCGATCATATCGCTGGTGGCCCGCCGGGATCGCCCGATGAAGATGGTGATCGCTTTATCGAGATCTGGAATCTGGTGTTCATGCAGTTTGAACAGACCGCCGGTTCCATTACCGGCAATCTGCCCAAACCCAGTATCGATACGGGCATGGGACTGGAACGTGTTGCCGCCGTTATGCAAGGCGAGCACGACAATTATGACACCGACACGTTTCGCGCGCTGATCGCTGCTAGCGAAAGCCTGACCGGGGTGCGTGCGTTGGGCGAACACCGCGCCAGCCACCGCGTGATCGCCGACCATCTGCGCTCTGCCAGCTTTCTGCTGGCCGACGGGGTGCTGCCGTCGAATGAAGGGCGCGGCTATGTTTTGCGCCGCATTATGCGCCGCGCCATGCGCCATGCGCATTTGCTGGGTGCAAAAACGCCGCTGGTGCATCGGCTGGTGCCGACGCTGATCGGGGAAATGGGCGCCGCCTACCCTGAATTGGGCCGCGCCCGCGCACTGATCGAAGAAGTGCTGGAGCGCGAGGAAACGCGCTTTCGCCAGACTTTGGCGAACGGGTTGAAGCTGCTTGACGATGCCACCGGCAGCTTGGGGCAGGGCGATGCACTGCCGGGCGAAACCGCATTCCGGCTCTATGACACATTCGGCTTTCCGTATGATCTGACCGAAGATGCATTGCGCGCGCGCGGGATCAGCGTCGATCGCAACGGGTTTGACGCGGCGATGACCCGGCAAAAGGCCGCTGCCCGCGCCGCGTGGAAAGGGTCGGGCCAGACCGCCGACAGCGATGTGTGGTTCGACATTGCCGAACGCACCGGCAGCACCGAATTCACCGGTTACACCGCCAACTCGGGTGAGGCGCAAGTCGTCGCGCTTGTTCGCGACGGGCGCGAAGTGGCAGAGGCCAGCGCGGGCGAGCGCGTTACCGTGCTCACCAACCAGACCCCGTTTTACGGCGAATCCGGCGGGCAACAGGGCGACAGCGGCAGCATCAGCGCCAACGACCTTGCGATCAGCGTGACCGACACGCAAAAGCCGCTGGGCAAATTGCACGCGCATATTGGCACGATCACCAGCGGCACGATCCGCACTGGTGATGTGGTGCGGCTGGCGATTGATCCGGCGCGGCGCGACGCTTTGCGCGCCAACCATTCGGCCACGCACTTGCTGCATCAGGCCTTGCGCAACCGGCTGGGCGGTCATGTCACGCAAAAAGGGTCGCTTGTCGCCGCGGACCGACTGCGCTTTGACTTTTCCCAAGCCACCCCGCTGACGAGCGCCGATCTGGCGGCGGTCGAGGCCGAAGTGAACGCACAAGTGCGCGCCAACACCGCCGTGACCACCCGGTTGATGACCCCGGATGAGGCGATTGCCGCTGGTGCGATGGCGCTGTTTGGCGAAAAATACGGCGATGAAGTGCGCGTGCTGAGCATGGGCGGTGATGACGAGCACCGCTATTCGGTCGAATTGTGCGGCGGCACCCATGTTCGCGCGCTGGGCGATATCGGCGTGGTCCGTATCATCGGCGAAGCGGCGGTATCGTCGGGCATTCGCCGGATCGAGGCGCTGACCGGAGAGGTTGCGCGCGCATGGTTGGTCGCGCGCGACGATTCGCTCAAGGCCACGGCCAGCTTGCTGCGCACCACGCCCGATGATGTCGAAACGCGCGTTGCCGCGCTGCTCGATGAACGGCGCAAGCTGGAACGCGAATTGGCCGAAGCGAAAAAAGCGTTGGCGCTTGGCGGCGGTGGCAAGGCCGACGCTGGCACCGATGAAACGATCAATGGCGTGGTGTTCTCCGGCCAAGTCCTCGAAGGGCTTGATCCCAAAGACTTGCGCGGCGTGCTCGACACCACCAAAGCGCGATTGGGTTCGGGTGTCGCGGTGATCGTCGCGGTCAACGACGGCAAAGCCAGCATCGCCGCCGCCGTGACCGACGATCTGACCACGCGGATCAGCGCGGTCGATCTGGTGCGCGCCGGGGTTGCCGCGCTTGGCGGCAAAGGCGGTGGCGGGCGGCCCGACATGGCACAAGGCGGCGGCCCCGACGGTGCCAGCGCAGCGGCGGCGATCAACACGGTGCGCGCCGTACTGGCGCAATAGCCACGCCCGCAATTACGCAACAATGTAGCGCGGCCCAATACTATAACGGAATGCGATTAGAGCGTGATGCAAAAAAGTGGGAACCGGTTTTTTGCAATAAATCACGCGAAAACAAAGGCTTTAGAGCGGAATGCGATTAGATTGAATCGCATTCCGCCCTAGTTTGCCAGATTGGTCTCGGCATAAGATGCAAGTTCTGCCCAGCTTGTCTTTGCAATGTTCAGATGCATGGTGCGCAGCGGAGAGGTGGGGGCATAGCCGTGCGCTTGCGACACCTGTTGGTCAAATATGGCGAAATCACTCTGCAAGTTGACCAGCAGGCCCGGCAGGACCGATGCTGTTCTCAGCGATTGGAGCGCCGCTGTGTCCACCGCGGCAAATGCGGCGTACAGAGTAGCAAAGGCCGCATCGAGGATAATTTGCGCCGCTGCGAACTGGCCGCGGACGTCGCCATCACCGCAGGCGATTTGCCCGATCAGATTGTCACACCAACCGGCGATCTGCGCATCGTTGGATTTCTGGAGCGCCGAGCAGAACGCTGCCAGTCCGCCCAGCGTCGGGCTGACCCACGAGAGATAGGCGCTCAACTGTTGCAGGGCTGCGTTCATCGTGTCGAGCGCGCTGTCGCTATCGCTGGTGAGATTTGCGAACGCCTGCCGGAGTGCATCCGCCTGCTGCGGCGTTTCGTGTCCACCAGCCTGGATAATCGCGGCATCGATTGCCAATATGGTTGCGATGAGCTGATTGATCGCCGTTGTCTGCGACGGGATATCGGTCGCCACCCATGCCGCAGACGGACCATAGGCCACCGTGAACGGCTGCTGGATATCACTCGCCCCAACCCGTGGCTGCAGCGAGATCGCCTTTTGCCCGGTGAAATCAAACCACCAGTTCCAGTCCTGTTCCCTGAACCCGCAATCGTAGCTGCACGAACCGTCGTTCGAGAACCGCCCGAGCATGGCAGTATCAACCTGGGCCAGTGCTGAAGCGCAAGCCTGGGCCAGAACCGTCAGGCTGGCAAACGTCTGCTGGGCCGCATTCCCGTCAAATTGTTCACCACAGCTTCGCCGATCACCGCGTACCGACGCCATTTTGCTGGAAAGATTGAAACCGCCAAAGGTTGAATCCAGCTTAAATTTCATAACAACCTCCCGCAAAGGCCCCGTAAACCGCCCATGATATTCCAATAAAACGAGATCAAATTTTGAACAACGGGATTTTTTTAACAGAGCCAAAATGTAACCAAAATGGATTTATCGCGGTTTATCGGGTTTACAGTCAATTTATCGATGCGCATAGTCTCGTAACTCCGGCGATGAATGTTGAAAGTCAAGGATCAGAAGGATAATGGTTCCCGACAACCGCCACCGCTCTCCGCTTATGCCGCCGCAACAGTTGTTGCCCCCACGGGGATGCCAGGGCGCGGTCACGGGGTGGTCTGCGCTGCTTGACGCACTCGATGATCTCGGTGCTGAGGCTTCCGATCTTGCGACCCGCTTCGGCTCTGCCGATCACAATCGGTTTGGCGGCCCGGCCGCGCTCATGGCAACGCTTGCGGCTGCGCCCGATGCCTTGACTGCCGCGCGGCCTCCAGCAGATATATATGGCAACTTCGCGTGGCTTGTCGTCCGGGTCTTGCAGACAGTGCAAACGATCGCGCTCACTCTTCCAGCCGTTGCGGCGATGCTGGAAGATGCTGCCAGCCGGTCAATTCCCGCCGCGCCGCTCGCATCCGAAGTGGCAGGCGAACTCGCAGCGCTCGCGGACGGGATGATTGGCGTCATCGCTCACCTTGCGCGCCAGCTTGCAGGCAGTGATGATGCCCGCCGCGCCGCGCTGGACCGGCAGCAGGCCGCTGCCACCGCCCTTGCGCAGGCAACCGCAAATTCTGCCAGCCTTGACCCGCGCGAACCGTTCCGTATCCGCGCCGTCGGCCGGGCAGTGGCGGCGGCGGTCGAGCGTGCGTCGGCCGACTATACGGCCGCCAACTCTGCGGTCGCGGTTCTTGCGGTGCTTGCCCACTTGGCCGAAGCACTGGCGGCAATGGATACCGGCTGGCGCGAATGGCGCGACGGACTGGAGGGGATCAACGCCGGGACCTGCGGGATCGCCGATTACTGGCAGGCCGATCTGCAATCCGATCGGGCGGCGGCGGCCTGGGCTGATTTTGGCCGACAGATCCGCGCGTTCGTGCCGGGCCTGTTTGAAATTCGGGCCTCGCGTCATGCGACCGCGTGATGCCCGGCCTCGTAACCCGGTTTTGTCGCACGATCATCTGAAAGCAAAACTCTGGCTTCCGATCAGAGCGGAATCCGGTTGGATAGAACCGCATTCCGTTCTGGAGTCTCTGATTTCGCATGATTTATTGCAAGCCGCAGCCCACCTGAGGTAAAATTGGGTTCCACTTTTTACCATCGGTGGCCTGCGGCTCGCATCACGCTCTAGAGTCTTTGTTTTCGCGTGATTTATCGCGAAAAACTGCATCGCGGTGCAACTCCGCCTGATCCGACACACTTCTGCGCTCAAGCACCGAAGGATAGTAGTAATGACCGCTGACACCACGCCAGACATGGACGGCATTTTTGATGATGCCTTTGACGCCGACCCGGACACCCCTACGCTGGAACCGGCTGGCGGCCTTGTCAGGCCCAATCCCGGCGACCCGGGGGCCATGCCGCTGTTCGCGCTGTTTACCGACGACTGGCTGACACTTCAGACCTTTATCGTCGCAACGCTGCAATTGCCGATCACGACCGGTGATTTCGAGACCAAGTACGGCCAGTTCAAGGACGAACAGGAAATCAAGGACTGCGTTGCTGCGATGCAGGCAATTCAGGCGCTCAGCACGACATTCGGCGACCCGATGGCGCTGCTTCAGGAACTGGCCGATAACCCGGCGGTGCTTCAGACCGACACGGCACCCACGCCGATCTATATCCACATCGTGTGGTTCGCGACAAAGCTTTATCAGGCCGCGACCAATTACAATCAAACGCTTGGCTATTTCGAGCAACTGCTCAACCCTGCCAATTGCGGAACGCCAGCCCAATGCGGGGCGCAATTGAAAGAAATTCTTGTCGGTGAAGGCGGGCTTCAGGCAACTGCGCTGACGATGGTGGCGCTGGCGAATGACCTAGTAAAGGCACTGGCGCAATTTGCCGTCGCGCTCAAGCCATCGACCGACACGATGGCGACCTATACCAGTTCTTCCGGCAGCTTTTATCAGGATGTTACCGACGCCATCAATGCCGATATCTCTGAAGTCGAGGCCTTTCAGAAGGCGGCGGACGACGCGTACAAGCTGTGGCGAGATCTGACCATCGCAGCGATCACCACGTCGGTCGGCACACTGGTCCTGAGCGGCGGATTGGCCTGGCCCGCGTCTGTGGCACTGGCCGGCGGGCTTGGCGATGCGGCGAAAAAGGCGCGCGATGCTTATGATGACGCCTGCGCCCAGCGCAACGCGGCCAGCGATGACGAACAGAAGAAGATCGACCTCAAAACCGATCTCGATGGCTTCAACAAGCAGATGACGCCCGTCAACCAGGCAGTCGCCAACTTTCAGGAGGATTTGCAGAAAGTTACCGGCGCCTGGACCAATATCGCCAGCAACATCAGCTATATCGCCACCAACTTCACGCCCGAAAAACTTGGCAGCCTAAGCTGGGTGATGCAGTCGCTTAAATGCGAGCAGGCGACGAAAGACTGGCAGGATATCGCCACTGCCGCCCAGTCCTACACTGCCAATTCGCTCGTCACCTACCAGATTCACCCATTTGGCACCCCGCTTCCGGCGACTGTCTGATCCCCTAGAGCGGAATGCGATTAGATTGAATCGCATTCCGCTCGAGAGTCTTTGTTTTCGCGTGATTTATTGCGATCCGCAGGCCACCGAAGGTAAAAACCGGTTCCCACTTTTTACATTCGGTGGCCTGCGGCTCGCATCACGCTCTAACCGAACCGCGACGGAGCAT
>CAINGT010000072.1 GCA_903848655.1 uncultured Sphingomonadales bacterium | reverse complement strand
TAAGGTTGCGCCCCCTCCGTCAGCCCTGCGGGCTGCCACCTCCCCCAAAGGGGGAGGAGCTGATTGTGCGCAAACCTACCGTCCCTGCGCGCTGCCAAGGCGGTGATAGAGGTTGGAAAACTTGATCGATTCGGGCGTGTCTTCGATCTGTTTGACATAGTGCAGCACCGCTTCGCGGATCAGGCGAAAATCTTCGGTGGACAGCACGGCGCGGGCGCGTTGGGGTTCAGCCATGGGTCATCGTCTCCTGGGGTGAGTGCTGCGGATTAAAGCGTGATGCAAAAAAGTGGGAACCGGTTTTTTGCAATAAATCACGCGAAAACAAAGACTCTAGAGCGGAATGCGATTCAATCTAATCGCATTCCGCTCTAGGCGGCAAACTGGTTCATGGTATTGTGCGCGCCGCCAGCCTTGAGCGCGGCATCACCGGCGAAATATTCCTTGTGATCGTCGCCCAGGTCCGATCCGGCCATATTCTGGTGGCGGACGCAGGCCAGTCCTTCGCGGATTTCGCGGCGCTGCACCCCGGCGACATACGCCAGCATCGCCTGATCGCCGAAATAGCCTTTGGCCAAATTGTCGGTGCTGAGCGCGGCGGTATGATACGTCGGCAGCGTGATGAGGTGGTGAAAAATTCCCGCTTCGCGCGCGGCATCGCGCTGGAACGTGCGGATGCGCTCATCGGCTTCGACGGCAAGATCGGTTTCGTCATAATCGACGCTCATCAGCCGCGCGCGGTCATAGCCCGATAGATCGCGCCCCGCTGCGGCCCAGCCATCGTGGACTTGCTGGCGGAAATTGAGCGTCCAGTTAAAGCTGGGCGAATTGTTGTAGACCAGTTTGGCATCGGGCACGACCGCGCGGATGCGGTTTACCATGGCCGCGATCTGCCCGATGTGCGGCTTTTCGGTTTCGATCCACAGCAAGTCTGCGCCGTTTTGCAGCGACGTGATGCAGTCGAGCACCACGCGATCCTCCCCGCTGCCGGGGCGGAACTGGAACAAGTTCGATGGCAGGCGTTTGGGGCGAAGCAGGTGTCCGCCCCGCGTAATCAGCACATCGCCATTACCCAGCGCCGCCGGATCGACAGGCTCGCAATCGAGAAAGCCGTTGTACTGATCGCCCAGATCGCCGGGCTGATGGCTGACCGCGATTTGCTTGGTCAACCCCGCGCCGAGCGAATCGGTGCGCGCCACGATCACCCCGTCATCGACACCGAGTTCGAGAAAGGCGTAGCGCACCGCGCGAATCTTGGCGAGAAACTCGTCATGCGGCACGGTGACTTTGCCGTCCTGATGCCCGCACTGCTTTTCATCCGACACCTGGTTTTCGATCTGGATGCAGCACGCGCCCGCCTCGATGAATTTCTTGGCCAGCAAGTAGGTGGCTTCGGCATTGCCGAACCCGGCGTCGATATCGGCGATGATCGGTACGACATGCGTCTGGAATTCGTCGATTTTGTGCAGCAGGCGATGGGTGTTGACCGCATCACCCGCCGCGCGCGCGGCATCGAGATCGCGAAACAGCCCGCCCAGTTCGCGCGCATCGGCTTGTTTGAGGAATGTATAAAGCTCTTCGATCAGCGCCGGAACGCTGGTCTTTTCGTGCATCGACTGATCGGGCAGCGGGCCGAATTCGCTGCGCAAAGCCGCGACCATCCAGCCCGACAGATAGAGATAGCGGCCTTTGGTGGTGCCAAAATGCTTCTTGATCGCGATCAGCTTTTGCTGGCCGATGAACCCGTGCCAGCAGCCGAGCGACTGGGTATAGCGCGCCGGATCGGCGTCATAGGCCGCCATATCGGCGCGCATGATCCGCGCGGTATAGCGTGCAATGTCCAGCCCGGTGCGAAACCGGTTCTGCAACCGCATCCGCGCCACCGCTTCGGGGGTGATTCCGTCCCAGTTCGCGCCATGCGCACCAATCGCGCTGCGGGTTTCGATCAGAGTCTGGGAATACGTCATGGCGGCAAGTCCTGCTGTCGTGTGCTGCCACCCCCCTAAGCGCGGCAACGCCCCGGCGGGAGAGGCGACAAAGTCGTATTGTCAAACTTTACAAAAAATGCTTGTATAGATGAACAGTTTGGTAACATAAGCCCCCGCCCCTTTAGGGGAGGGCTATCGCAAAAGGAATCAAGTTCCTCCCCCTTTGGGGGAGGTGGCAGCGCGGAGCGCAGACGGTGGGGGCGCGAAGGGTGAAAATTGTTGTGCGGTTTCGGGAAGTTAACCCCCTCCGTCAGCCCTGCGGGCTGCCACCTCCCCCAAAGGGGGAGGAACGAGGATGGCAGCGCGCGCCGCATGGCTCGTTCGGTGTGAT
>CAINGT010000071.1 GCA_903848655.1 uncultured Sphingomonadales bacterium | reverse complement strand
GATTAGATTGAATCGCATTCCGCTATAAAGTCTTTGTTTTCGCGTGATTTATTGCGAGCCGCAGGCCACCGAAGGTAAAAACCGGTTCCCACTTTTTACCTTCGGTGGCCTGCGGCTCGCATCACGCTCTAAACAGCAGGCCGCAAGTCACCCGCCAGCGCGCAACCCGCGCTGGCGGAACAGCAGCGATCCGCCCACCAGCGTAACCATCACCGCTGCATAGATCAGCGCGATTTCGCGATTGTTCCACACCAGCATCACCAGCGCTACCCCGGCCATCACCAGCGCAAAACCGGGGGCATAAGGATAGAGCGGCGCAACGAACGGGCGAACCAGCCCCGGTTCGCTCGAGCGCAGCCGGAACAGCGCGGCCATCGCCACGCCATACATTGTCAGCGCGCCCATCGCCGACAGCGTCACCACGCTGGCGGTCAGCGATTGCCCGGCAATCTGCACGACCGAATCCGACCAGATCGCCGCCACTCCGACCAGTCCACCCGCAATTGTCGCCAGATCGGGCGTGCGAAAGCGCGGGTGCAGCCGTGCGAACACGCGCGGCAGAAACCCCGCGCGGGCAAGCGCGAAAATCTGCCGCGCATAGCCCATGATTATGCCGTGAAACGATGCCACCAGCCCGAACAGCCCGAGCCACACCAGCATGTGCAGCCACCCGCTCGACGCGCCGACGCTGCGCTTCATCGCTTGCGGCAGCGGATCGTTGATATTGGCAATCGCCCTCCAATCGCCCGACCCCCCGGCCAGCAGCATGACCCCGAACGCCAGCACGACGAGCGTGAGAATACCGCTGATATAAGCACGCGGGATCGTGCGGCGCGGATCGCGCGCTTCTTCGGCGGCCATCGCCACGCCTTCGATGGCGAGGAAGAACCAGATCGCAAACGGCAGTGCGGCAAACATTCCGCCCACCGCCGCCAGGCTGAAATGGTCTTGCCCGGCCCAGCCATGCGCAACGAAATTGGCCCAGCGAAACGATGGCGCGACCACCGCCATGAATACCAGCAATTCGCCCACCGCCAGCAGCGTCACCACCAGTTCGAATGTCGCGGCAATATGCACGCCGATGATATTGAGCGCGACGAACACGGCATAGGCCGCCGTTGCCGCGTGCGTGGGGTTGAGCCACGGATATTGCACTTTGAGATAGGCCCCGATGGCGAGCGCGATCGCAGGCGGCGCGAACACGAATTCAACCAGCGTGGCAAACCCGGCAATCGCCCCGCCCACCGGGCCGAACGCGCGCGCGGCATAAGCATAAGGCCCGCCCGCGTGCGGGATCGCGGTGGTCAATTCGGTAAACGAAAAGATGAACGCGACATACATCGCCGCCACCACCAGCGTCGCGACCAGAAAGCCCAGTGTACCCGCGCTCGCCCAGCCATAGCTCCAGCCGAAATATTCGCCCGAAATCACCAGCCCGACCGCGATTCCCCACAAGTGAAACACGCCGAGCCGCGCTTGCAAGCCAGGGGAAGCAGAATCAGGCATCAGGCGGTTCCAGTCTGTGATGGTGCGAAGGCAAAGCGCCGCCCTCATCCTTAAGATCAACGCCCGAAAGCGCACGACGCAACGATTCGCGCAACAACCGGCCGAGCGTGGCGGCGGCCGCGCCCGGGGTCAGCCCGCCGCGCGCGTGAATGTTGGAAATGCAGTTGCGCGCGCTGTCGGGGCAGCCGATGCGCGGGGCATACGTCAGATAGATCCCCAGACTGTCGGCCACGCTCAACCCCGGACGTTCCCCGATCACCATCACGACCACGCGCGCGCGCAGCGCCGCGCCGATTTCATCGCCCAGCGCCACCCGCGCGCCGCGCGCCAGCACCACCGGGGCCAGCGTCAGACCGGCGCATTCGGCCACCAGCGCGCGCACCAGCGCCGCGCCGCCCGCCTGCACCCCGGTCGCCGACAGCCCGTCGCCAACCACGATCACCGCATCGCGCCCGCCGATTGCCGGGTCATCCACCACCGCGCGCGCAAGCGCCGCCGCGCTATCCGCCGCCAGCCTGCGCCCGAGATCGGGCCGCCGCAGATAGGTCGCGCGATCCGGCGCGGCGCTCGCGAGCGCGATGGTGGCGAGCGGGGCCAGCGCGGCAGCGAGCGCCGCAGTATCGAACGCGGCATGGACCGCATCGCGCGCGCGCGCATGGTCAAGCTGAAACCGCAAGACTTCATCGAGCGGCAGCGTATGGCCGACGCGCCCCAACGCGATTCGCGCCGGAGTTGTCGCGCGCAGCCGCGCCCACAACGCCGCCTCGGGCAGATCATCGCTCAAACGACCAGCCCCGAAGCGTCTAGCCCCGAAGTGTCGAGCCGCCGCACCAGCGCCGCCGCGCCCAGCGCACGGATCGACCCATCGGGCGCGATCAGGTCCATCGCCGCCAGCCATTCGGCAAATTCGGGTGCGGGGCGTACCCCGGTCATCGCGCGCAAGGTCAGCGCATCGTGGTACGACAGGCTTTGATAGCTGAGCATGACATCATCATTGCCCGGCACGCAGATCAGGAATGTGCAGCCCGCCACCGTCAGCACGGTCATCAGCACGTCCATATCGTCCTGATCGGCTTCGGCATGGTTGGTGTAACAGACATCGCAGCCCATCGGCAGGCCCAGCAGCTTGCCGCAGAAATGGTCTTCGAGCGCGGCGCGGATGATCTGTTTGCCATCATAAAGATATTCCGGGCCGATAAAGCCGACCACGGTGTTGACGAGCAACGGATCGAACGCGCGCGCCACCGCATAGGCGCGCGCCTCCATCGTCTGCTGGTCCACCGCGTGATGCGCATTGGCCGACAGCGCCGCGCCCTGCCCGGTTTCAAAATACATCACATTGCGCCCGACACTGCCCCGCCCCAAATCAAGCGCCGCAGCGTGGGCCTCGCGCAACAGCGCCAGATCGATACCAAACCCGCGATTGGCCGCTTCGCTGCCCGCCACCGATTGAAACACCAAGTCGACCGGGCCGCCGCGCGCGATAATCTCCAGCGTGTTGGTGACATGGGTCAGAACGCACGTCTGCGTGGGGATCGCATAACGCTGGCGCAAATCATCGAGCATCGTCAGCAGCCGCAGCGCGCCGGGCACCGAATCGCTGGCGGGGTTGATGCCGATCACCGCATCGCCCACCCCGTGGATCAGCCCGTCGAGCACCGCAGCGGCAATCCCGCGCGGATCGTCGGCAGGATGGTTGGGCTGAAGCCGGGTGGACAAATGCTCCGCCAGCCCGATGGTGTTGCGAAACGCGGTCACCACGCGCACTTTTTGCGCGACCACGATCAGATCCTGATTGCGCATCAGCTTTGACACCGCCGCGACCATTTCGGGGGTCAGCCCCCGCGCGACTGCCGCCAACGCGGTGCAGTCGATAGCGGGCAGCAGCAGCCAGTCGCGCAGATCGCCCACCGTCATCGAAGCAAGCGGCGCAAAGGCCGCCGCATCGTGGCTGTCAATGATAAGCCGGGTAACCTCATCGGATTCATACGGCACGAGCGCAACATTGAGGAAATGGCGCAATGGCAGATCGGCAAGCACCGCGCGCGCCGCCACGCGCTGCGCTGCACTGTGTGCCGCCAACCCGGCGAGTTCATCGCCCGACCGCGCCGGCGAAGCACAGGCCATGACCGCCGCCAGACTGTCAAAGCGGTGCCGTTCCCCGGCAAAATCGCAGGCATATGTCATCGCGCTGTCCCGATCATGCGCCCCTTGAAGCACAGACCGGGATCAGATGCGATCCCTTTGCACGCGACCACGCGGCGGGCGATCCAGCCCGACCATTGCCCGTCTTGACCCGGCTTATTGCGCCGCTTCGCCCAACGCGTCCTGATCGTCGGCGCTGGCATTGGCATCGGCAAGCGCGACCAGCAGCGTTTCGGCCATCGTGCCGAGAAACGCTTCCATCGCGGCCTCTGCGCGTGGGGACAGGCGCACGAACAAGCGGCGCGCATCGCTGCCATCATCTTCACGCTCAACCAATCCGCGCGATTCCAGAATGCGCAGCCAGCGCAACGCGGTGGTCGACGGAACATGCGCACCGATGCAGGCGCTGGTGGTCGGTGTCCGGCGTTTTTCTCCGCCCGCGACGTATAAGTCGAGCAGAATGTCCCACGTCGGCTCTCCGAACAGATCTTCGTTCAGATAGCGCGACCGGCGACGACGCCCTGCGTAGAATTCGCGCGCGACGGCCAAAGCCAGTCTTTTCCGCCGCTCTTTCGCAGCTGCGTCGATGGTTCCCTGGGGGACCGATTTGAGCGGGGCAGCGCGCAACGCGCGTTCAACCCGGCCGGGGCGGAGCGAGGCCGTTGGGCGCGGCAGCATCGGGCGCGGACTCATGCCGCCCTCGCTGTGCCGGGCACAGCCCGTGCGGTCAGGCCGGACGCCAGGCCGCATAGCGACCGATGCGCCGCTGCCGCATGACATGGGCGAATGTGCCGATCATCAGCACGATCAATTGCGCCTGCGGCGGCACCACGGTCATCACCCAATATGTCCGCCGCGCCTGATCGATTTCGAACAGTTTGGCGAAATGCGCGATCACCACCAGCAATTGTGTAGCGCTGGTCAGCAAAGGCCAGCCGCGATTGGCCTGCAACGCGACCCAAGTCAGCGTCAGAAACGCCCACAGATCGATAACGAAGTGACCGGGATTGACCTCGAACCATGTCGGGGCTCCAAATACCAAGTGATTGGCAACGTCGAAGATGCACGTCGCCACAAATATGATCGCGACCAATTGTTCCGGTTCGTCACCCTTGCGGGCGGCGAACAGAATGGCCAAGCCAAGCAGGAGCCGGGAAATCCAGACAAACAGCATGAAAACCTGTCACCGTTCCCCTGATGCCGACCCCTGCGTGGCGATCACGCGGCGCGAGTCCGGGCTGCAATGTCATCAAGACCCAGCGGCTGGTCGGCAAACATATCATCGCTATCGGCAAGTCCCAGCGCCCGCGACGGACAGCGGTCATCACCGCCAACCACCATTTCGACCGCGATATCGTTCAACCGCCCATGCACCCGGGCGAGTTCGCCCCCGGCGGAAATCAGTCCCTGCTGGCTGCGGACCAGCCGCATCATCGCATCTTGCCCCAGAAATGGCGCGGCACCGGTTTCCTTGCGGGCGTGGACCATCGTCGCCAGCAGGCGCGATTGCTGCAACAGCGCTTCATCGAGCGCGGCTTCGGCAGAGCGCAGATCGCGGCTGATACGCTGATGGGCAACGGTATTGGTCATGGCGTGAAGTTTGGCATTGCTCGTCATCGAATGTCTCCCGCCGATGCCCCCGGCACCGGGATGGTGGTGGACAGGAGAGACGCTTGACCAAAACGTGGTGACCACAACATGGTCGCTGACCGGAACATGATGGACCGGCTGTTTCATGTCAGCCATCCACCATATGGGACAATTGCGTATATATGGCCAGACTGCCCAAAATCACCAGGGTCAGAAACGCCGTCGTCATCACAATCACCCCAAGCCGCAACAAAGTGCCGCTCCGGCCGTCAAACGCCTCGGGCAGGACATGGTAGTATCCCGGGTTGGTCGTGCCCGCGCCAAAATCAGCCAGTTGCGCTGGCGCTGATACTGTCGCTTCCGAACGGGTCGGACGGGCTCCCGGAAATGCTGCTTCTGCCGCTTCCCTCCACACTTCCTGCCGTGTTTCGGCGGGTTGGGCGATATCCGACGGGCCATATATGGATCGTTGATATATGTCTGCACGCGGCTTTTCCCCGGTTGCGGACAGCAACTGGCGATAGGCTTGCGCGACTTCGCTGCGCGTGGCGACTTGCAGCTTGCCCCGCGCCAGCATGATGCGCTGATCGACGGTATGCGGTGAAATCCCCAGCATCCGCGAAATTTCTTTCGAAGTTTTGTGCTGAATCAACAGGTCCAGCACCTCGCACTGCTTGGCGGTCAGCCCATGCAGCGGTTCGATCACAAACTGATCCGATGATCTGATCAAGTCCCGGTCCCCTGTCGCAGTCCGTGCGAATGCGCTTGCTGTTGCACGGTGCGGCTCTTTGCTTTCACTCACCATGAGTACCACTGCGTATGACCTTTACGTAGCATCAAACCGTAACCAATCACGGAAAACCGTTCGTTAACCATATCGGGACGCGCGAATCACCCCTTTCGGGACGGGACTTTTGCCATTAATGCCGCAACTGCGCCTGGTCTGCATCCACGAATCGCCAAAACTGCCCGATCTGGCCAATACCGCCGCGAGCCACCCCCCCTCCCGCTGCGCGCCGACGCGCGCGCCGAAACAGGTGATGCGCGCCGACGCGCGCGCCGGAACAAGTGATGCGCGCCGACGCGCGCGCCGGAATAAGCATGGTTACGTAACAGGGGTTTGCCGGATTGCCAGACCGCCACCTGCGGATCATGCCTGATTGCCATGGCCCTGACCAATGCCGAACGGCAACGACGTTATCGTCGCAAACTCAAAGCGCTCGCATCGTCAGATGCGCTGGGAGTTCGCGTCCGTGATGCCGCCGAAGCCGCGATTGCCGCGCTGTGGGCGTTTCACGAACGCCCAGCACCCAGCGGTCTGCGCTGGGCAGATGTCGATGGCTGCACTTCGATCGCGCACTATCGCGCTGAATTGGAGCGATCTGGCGGCAACCTGGTCGAAGCAGCGCGCGCCTTCCTGCCCGATTTCGCGGGGCTGACCGATGGCGAAGCCCGCGCCTTGCGCACGATCATAGCCATCGCCGATGCGCTGCAACTGAACACGGGGATGATCGAACCCGGCTCTGATGCATAGGCCAACGGCAACCAGATATTAACCAGTTCCGGCGCATCATCGTGGTCTTGGACATGATCTGGAATCCCCCTGTCGTGGTCGCAGCGGGCTGACGAAAAAAAGCCACTTATTGTGACAAAGCTATAAACGACGGCCTTGCGAGTCGGGCCCGGGATATCACGGGGAAACCGATTCCCGCGCATCGGAGGTGACGGTGGATTTTGATGAGCGCGTCGATGTTGTTAAAGAATTCCTGCGCGATTATGTGTTTTCTTTCATCGCCATCCTGACATCTCCGTGGAATTATGACGGGTTTGAGACCGCCAACCAACGCTTGGCGTCATCGGCCAGTGCGACTCGCCAATATGCCATTGCCAGCGCGATGCTTGGTGGCGCAGCGTTTGCAATGGGCGGGGTGGATCGGCTGCTGGCGCTGCAATCGGCCTCGGTGGTTGCGGTCGTAACGCTGTGGGTGTGGGTCATCAGCGGGTTGATCGCGCATTTGATGGTGCGGCTGTTTGGCGGAACCGGGCAATTTGGCGATACGCTCGGCGTGTGTATCCGGGTACTGTCAACCGCTTACGCGGCGTCTGGCTTGATAACACTGCTGGTCTGGCTGGGCTTTCGGACCGGATTTGCCGATTATGGCCGCGCCATCGCGCTGGGCTATGGCCTCGCTGAATTCGTGGCGCTGGCAGTCTATGTTCCCGCGATCCTCGGTCGGGTCCATTATCTTGGCACCCGTGCACGGATCATGCTCGGGGTGTTTGTTCCGCTGCTGGTGTTGACGGTGACAATGGTTGCAATTCTGGTGGTCGCCTCGGCCACGGCCGCGCTGGGACGACCCGCCACAGCGACGGCGCAGGGCCAATCCGGCGTGGCTCAACCCACCGGCTCAACAGCTTGAAACCTGCTCTTTTGGGCAATGGTCTCCACCTTTGTTAGCGGGTGCGGCATCGATCCGGCCGGATCAGCGGCGCCATTAACTGCCGGTCAACTGTCAGTCACGCTGCCAGGCGGCGTTCCCTGCCGACTTTCTAATAATTGATTTATAAGTGTTTATTTTGCATCTCTGTGCTCAACCGCGACATCTGTGGACCAATCCGACAGCCCAAATATAACTCAATTTATTTTATAGAGAAACCGCCAGGCCCGCTTGTGCAACCAAAAATTGCGTCATATGTCCAGCCCAGACCAAAAAATGGGGGTTTTCATATGAAGCGTCTTTCCAGTCTGCTGCTGTCGAGCAGCGTTTTTGCGGCGTTCGCGCCAGTCGTCGCCCACGCTGCTGATGCGGCACCCACTGAAGCGCCTGCAACCGACATCATTGTGACTGGCACCCGCACGACCGGTACGCGCGCGGCCGACAGCGCCGCTCCGATCCAGATCGTGGGGGCATCGACGATCCAGTCGGTCGGGCAACAGAGCCTGACACAAGTGCTGGCGCAATCGCTGCCTTCGCTCAACTTTCAAGGGTTCGGCGGCGATACTGCCAACCTTACGCTGTCCGTCGCGTTGCGCGGGCTTAGCCCCAACCATACGCTGGTTCTGGTGAACGGTAAACGCCGCCACACCACGGCCAATTTGTCGGTGCTGGGCGGCAGTCCTTATTCGGGCAGCGCCACCACCGATCTGTCGTTCGTGCCGACCGCGCAAATCGGCCATATCGAAGTGCTGACCGATGGCGCTTCGGCGCAATATGGCTCTGACGCGATTGCCGGCGTGATCAACATCATTTCCAAAAATGCCGACCACGGCGGGTCGATTTCGGCTACCGGCGGCAGCAATTATCAAAACGGCGGCGAAACGGCCGGGGTCAATGCCAATCTGGGCTTCAAGCTGGGCGACAAAGGCTTTTTCAACGTCACCGGCGAATACAAGTTCCACAACTTTACCCAGCACGGCAATTATGATCGCCGGGTCTTTGATTCCAAGGGCAACATCCTGGCAACAGCATCCGCAGTCGATGCTGCGGGGGTAAAGCTGAATCCGAGCTACCCCAACGTCAACACGATCAACGGCGATGCGCGCTATTCGCTTTACAATGTCACTTTCAACGCGGGCTATGATCTGGGCGAAGGCGCGCAGCTCTATGCCTTTGGCAGCTATGGCAACCGCTTTGCCAAAGCCTTCGAAAACTATCGGGTCGGCAGCAAAGTGTCGGGCACCCCGTTGGGCAGCACGACGAAATATTACCCTCTTCCAGCCGGCTTCCAGCCGCAGGAAAGCGTGCGCGAGGAAGATTTCTCGCTAACCACTGGTATCAAGGGCGATATTGCCAAGTGGACTTATGACCTGTCGGTGACGTATGGCCGCGATGCCGCCAGCCTGTCGACACTCAATTCGGCCAACCCGAAGCAGTTTTCGATTCTCCAATCGCAAAGCGCGACACCGCTGACCGGTTTGCAGCGCAATTTCTATGACGGGCAATTGACCAACAGCGAATGGGTTGCAAACTTTGACGTGACCCATGAATTCGAAGCGGGTCTGGCCAAGCCGATCACGGTGGCGGTCGGCGCGGAATGGCGCAAAGGCAGTTATGCTATCACGCAAGGCGAATATGCCTCGTATATTACCGGGGGTGCGCAGTCATATCCCGGCTTTGCCCCGACCGATGCCATCAGCCAGGGGCGGACCGCTAATGCGGTCTATGCCGATGTCGCACTCGATCCAGTTGCCGGGCTGCATGTCGATGTTGCCGGACGGTTCGAACATTACTCGGACTTCGGTTCGGTCGGTACCGGCAAAATCACCGCGCGGTACGACTTTGCACCGGAAATCGGGATTCGCGGCACGTTCTCCAACGGGTTCCGCGCCCCGACGCTGGCCGAAGAATACTATTCGTCGGTCAATGTCGGGCCGGGTGCAACATTCGGCCAGTTGCCGCCGAACTCGGTAGCGGCCCAGGCGCTTGGTTTCAGCCGGTTGAAGCCGGAAAAGTCGAAGAATATCTCGCTTGGGTTTATCGCCCACCCGGCATCGCGCTTTCAGATCACCGTCGATGCCTACCAGATCAAGATTACCCGGCGTATCGTCCCGTCGGGCAATCTTTACGGTTTCAACAACGGCTACAAAAGCGGCGGCGTTCTCGTCAACAACGGCATCGTTTCGCAAGCAATTCAGGATGCACTGATTTCGCGTGGGGTATCGCTGGCTGATGCGACCAGCTATTCCGGGATCAACATCTTCAGCAATGGCGCTGATACCCGTACCCGTGGGGTTGAAGCGACCGCGAACTACGCCAGCGATTTCGGTGGCGGCAACAAAATCGACTGGTCACTGGGCTTTAACTACAACAAAACAGTGGTGACCGGCACCACAGGCCTGCCAACGCTGGTGTACAATGCCGGGTTCCCGCAGACCTCGTTGCTCACACGCACATCAATCAGCGCATTGACCACGGCCACGCCCCGCGTGAAGGTCATCGCCAACGCCCTGTGGACCCACGGGCCCTTGTCGCTGAACTTGCGCGAAACGCTGTACGGCGCAACCAGCCAGTACCTCAGCCCGGACGGTTCCGGACAGGGTAGCAATTCCGGGCTGTTTGCGATTGGCACAACCGTGATTACCGATATCAACGTCGGTTACAAAATTACCCCTGCAATCCGGTTTGACCTTGGTTCCAACAACGCCTTCAACAAGCAAGCTCCCACTCTGCCGCTCGCACCCAGCGGTACGCGCGCGTTGACCGGCAACACGTTCAATCCGCCGGCCTCGTTTACCCCATGGGGGATCAACGGCGGCTACTATTACGCCAAGGCGACGTTTACGTTCTAAATCGTGATGCGAGCCGCAGTCCACCGAAGGTAAAAAGTGGGAACCGGTTTTTCGCAATAAATCACGCGAAAACAAAGACTCTAGAGCGGAATGCGATTCAATCTAATGGCATTCCGCTCTGATCGACAAAGCAGGACTGCCGTCGGCCCGTCAGGGCCGGCGGCAGCGGCTGTTTCTGCGGGACGCGGCTACCGACCAAACCACCCTTTGCGGATCGCCACAGCCAGCACGCGCCAGCCGGTTTCGTCTGTCGCGTTGGCGAAATGATCGAGCAGTACCAACGGGCGCAGCGCGCGCGGCAGGTGCAATCGCGCGATTGTGCGGCCTTCGGCCCAAGCCGCAGCGGCGGTGGTCAATTCAGGCCCCGCCGTCACCCCAGCCAAGCGCGCCAGCGCGACAATCGCTGCGGCGCGCGCCTGATCGAGCGCATGGCCGCCGTCTTCACCGACTACTTTGGCTTCATAGCCATCGACCAGTGCGGTCAAGGCGGCGCGTTCGCCATCCCATGCCGTCAGCAGCGCGAGCAAAGGTTCGCCGCGCGGCCATTGCGCTGCCGGTTCGCCCAGCCGATCGCGCCACCACGCCAGCCGGAATTGAATCATGATCGGATCGCGCCCGGCGCGCGCGGCATCGGCCAGCCGGTGGTCGAACGCCAGCAACCCGGTCCAGACCGGGCGCAAGCGGCGCGGCGCATAAGCAATCGCCAGCCGCTCGGGCGGCGACAGCCCAGCATCCGCGCTTGCGTCAGCGATAGCACACCTTGCGCACGGCGGCGGCAATCCGCGCCGCATCGATCAGCGCGGCCTTTTCCAGATTGGCGGCATAAGGCAGCGGCACATCTTCATCGCACACGCGCAAGACCGGCGCATCGAGATCATCAAACCCGTGTTCCATCACCACGGCGATGATTTCGGACGCAATCCCGCAGACCGGATAGCCTTCTTCGGCGATAACCAGCCGGTTGGTGCGCGACAGGCTTTCGAGCACGGTCGCGGTGTCGAGCGGGCGGAGCGTGCGCAAATCGATCACTTCGGCCTCGATCCCTTCGCCCGCCAGCACGTCGGCGGCTTCGAGCGCCAGCCCGACGCTGATCGAATAAGCAACGATGGTGACATCGCGGCCCGGACGCACGATCCGCGCCTTGCCGATGGGAACGACCGCATCTTCGCCCTGCGGCACGGGAAAGCTGCGGCCATAGACCAGCTCGTTTTCCAGAAACACCACCGGATCATCGCTGCGGATCGCGGCTTTGAGCAAACCTTTGGCGTCAGCGGCATCATAAGGCGCGATTACCACCAGCCCCGGCACCGCCGCATACCACGGGGCATAGTTCTGGCTGTGTTGCGCGCCGACGCGCGATGCCGCGCCATTGGGGCCGCGAAACACGATCGGGCAGCGCATTTGTCCGCCCGACATATAGTTGGTCTTGGCCGCCGAATTGATGATGTGGTCAATCGCCTGCATGGCGAAGTTGAAGGTCATGAATTCAACAATCGGTCGCAACCCGCCCATCGCCGCGCCCGCGCCGATCCCGGCAAAGCCATATTCGGTGATCGGGGTGTCGATCACCCGGCGCGGGCCGAATTCTTCGAGCAAGCCTTGCGTGACTTTATAGGCCCCCTGATATTCGGCGACTTCTTCACCCATCACGAACACGCGATCATCGGCGCGCATTTCTTCGGCCATCGCATCGCGCAAGGCTTCGCGCACGGTGGTGTTGATGGTGTCGGCGCTGATCGCCACGGGTTCGGGCGCAGATGGACGCGGGGCAGCGACGGGCGCTGCCACCACGGGCGGGGCGACGGGTGCGGCTGGAGTTGCGGGCGCTTCATCATCGCCTTGCAGCGTGGCGATGATCGTGCCGACTTTTACCCCTTCGGTTCCCGCCGCGATCAGCAGATCGCCGATCACGCCTTCGTCAACCGCTTCGAATTCCATCGTTGCTTTGTCGGTTTCGATTTCGGCGAGGATATCGCCCGATTTGACCGTATCGCCGGGCTTGACCAGCCATTTGGCCAATGTGCCTTCTTCCATCGTGGGCGACAGCGCGGGCATCTTGAGTTCGATGGCCATGTCAGTAGCTCCCGACCAGGACATCGGTGTAGAGTTCGCCCGGTGCCGGTTCGGGGGAGTTTTCGGCAAAGTCGGCGGCTTCGGCGACAGCTTGGCGGATCCGCTTGTCGATATCCTTAAGCTGCGCTTCGGTCACGCCGCGACGGAGCAGATCCTGCTTGGCCGCTTCGATGGGATCGTGTTTGTCGCGCATGTCCTGCACTTCTTCGCGGCTGCGGTATTTGGCGGGATCGGACATCGAATGGCCGCGATAGCGATACGTGTTCAATTCCATCAGCACCGGGCCATTGCCGCCGCGCACGAATTCCAGCGCGACTTCGGTCGCTTGGCGCACTTCGAGCACGTCCATGCCGTTGACATCCATGCCGGGAATGCGAAACCCCGTGCCGCGCCGGTAGAAATGCGTTTCGGCCGAGCCGCGCTTGACCGCCGTGCCCATTGCATAGCCGTTGTTTTCCACCACGAAGACAATCGGCAGCTTCCACAGCGCAGCCATGTTGAAGGTTTCATAGACTTGGCCTTGATTGGCCGCGCCGTCGCCGAAATAGGCCACGCAGACCCCGCCATCGTCGCGATATTTGTGGCCGAATGCGAGGCCCGCACCGAGCGGAACTTGCGCGCCGACAATGCCATGCCCGCCAAAGAATTTGTGCTCGGTTGAAAACATGTGCATCGAACCGCCCTTGCCGCGCGAAATCCCCGCCGCACGCCCGGTCAGTTCGGCCATGATGACGCGCGGATCGATGCCATAGGCCAGCATATGGCCATGATCGCGATAGCCGGTAATCACGCTGTCATGCCCGGCGCGCAACGCCGATTGCACCCCCACCGCCACCGCTTCTTGCCCGATATACAAATGGCAGAACCCGCCGATCAGCCCCAGCCCGTACAATTGCCCGGCGCGTTCTTCGAACCGGCGGATCAGCACCATCTGTTCGTAGAAGTGCAGCAGTTCGGCATCGCTGGCATCATACCGTTTGTTGTTGGCGTGCGCCTGTTGCAGGCTGCGCAGCGCAAATACCGATGCGTCTTCACCCGCGAGTGCAGCAGTTTCGATGATCGCCGGGCTGACCGGGGCATCGGTGGCGGCTGGCTTGGCGGAGGCGGCGCTGGCGCGCGGCCGGGCGGGTTTGGCCAAAGTGGGGAATCCCTTTCGTGTGGCAGCTTGGTGTCCGTGCGTGCGATGCGCGCCGGGCCTTGCGCGCTTTATAAGGCGAAGCCAGCACGCTGCGCAACGTGCAACCAAAGCCTTGCGGCGCTAGCGGATAGCTATTCCCGAAAATAACCGGATTAACCGCAATTGCGAACCGTTTTGGCGATAAGCTGAGGCAAAGCGCGATTGCCGCAGGCGAAACGCGAAAGCCCGCACTGCATGACACGCCCGGAACGATTCGATTGACAGGCCCCCAGCTTCAACGCCTGATGCCTTATCCAAACAGGGTGTGACTGTCAGATAACCCCCGCCCCAACCCGGCGCATATTTTTGCGCGGGGTAATGGTGCGCCCGGAACGATTCGAACGTCCGACCCTCAGATTCGTAGTCTGATGCTCTATCCAGCTGAGCTACGGGCGCTGGGGAACCGCGCCTTTAGGTGCGCGGGCCAAGCTTGGCAAGCGGTTTTCGCACGCGCGCAAACCGCCTTGCGAGCGGGATCAGCACGACATCAAGCGGCGGCATCGCGTGGTGCGTCAACGCCACAGGCGTGCACCAGTGGAGCGCTGCGCCATCGGTGCTGCGCGGATCACCGTGCCACGAGCGACAACCATAGAGCAGCAACAGCACCGCCCTGGTGCCCGCCTCCGATGCGGCAAAGCCCAGTGGCTGGCACTCTTCGGGTCTGACCAAGATCGCAAGTTCTTCGCGCAATTCGCGTATCAGCGCTGCCACCGGCCCTTCGCCCGGTTCCAGCTTGCCGCCGGGAAATTCCCACAACCCCCCGTGCTCGCGGCCCGCCGGGCGCTGCTGGATCAGGACATGCCCGCTGCGGTTGACGAGCGCCACAGCTGCCACCAAAATGGCTGTGGCGCGTGGCGGGGCTTGCTTGTCAGGCACGATTCTCCTAACGATTTATCAATACATGGCTGGTATGAATCTTGAGTCTGCAAATGGCTAGGCTCAGATGTATGACGAATAGCATGAACATTCAGCAAGAATCAGTGTTCATGACCCCGCAGGAGTTTGTGATGAGAATGTTGCGGGAACTGTGGGCCGATCACGCGGGCGTTTCCGCCATGCAATTTGCATTGGGTTCTGCACTCATCGCGGTCGCTACCAGCACGGCCGTCACCAAAGCGTCAAGCGCGTTGTCCGCAACATTTTCGGCAGTCGCCGCCGATGTCAGCAATTCCGGCGAAGGTTCGATTGCCAGCCCTTCGCCTTCGCCCCATGATGATTAGAGCATGATGCGATTAGATTGAATCGCATTCCGCTCTAACCGTGCCGCTGGTCACGCACCGATGCGCAAATAGCGATCTTCGCGCAAGCGGCGCAGCGTTTCAGGCGGCTGGCCGATCAGCGCATCGAGCTCTTCCCCAATAGCTTTGCCCAGCGCATCTGCGGTGGAACCTGGATTGCGGTGTGCGCCGCCGACCGGTTCGGGCACGATGCGGTCGATCACACCCAGATTGAGCAAGTCTTGCGCGGTCACTTTCATCGCTTCGGCGGCATCGGCGGCCTTGTCGGCGGTGCGCCACAAGATCGAGGCGCAGCCTTCGGGTGAAATCACCGCATAGACCGCGTGTTCCAGCATCAGCACGCGTTCGGCGCTGGCCAAAGCCACCGCACCGCCCGATCCGCCTTCACCCACAATGGTTGCCACCATTGGCACGCCCAGTGCGAGACAGGCCTGCGTTGACCGCGCAATCGCTTCGGCTTGGCCGCGCTCTTCGGCTTCGACCCCGGGAAACGCGCCCGAAGTATCGACCAGCGTAACCACCGGCAGCCCGAACCGCCCCGCCAGTTCCATCAGCCGCACCGCCTTGCGATAGCCTTCGGGTTTGCCCATGCCGAAATTGTGGCGCAGGCGGCTTTGCGTGTCGTGGCCTTTTTCATGCCCGATCAGCATCACCCGACGTTCACCCAGCCGCGCCAGCCCGCCGATAATCGCCTGATCCTCACCAAAGCAGCGATCACCGCCCAAGGGCACGAAATCGGTAACCATGCGCGCGACATAATCGCGAAAATGCGGGCGCGACGGGTGGCGCGCGACTTGCGTTTTCTGCCACGGGGTCAGCGTGCGATAGGTACTGGCCAGCAGTTCGGCGGACTTTGCCTCAAGCTTGCGGATTTCCGCCGCAATATCGAGATCGCCCGCCAACCCGGAGGATTCGGCGGTATCGCGCAGTTCGCCGATCCGCGCATCGAGCGCAGCCACCGGCTTTTCGAATTCAAGGTAGGAAATCATTGCCTCAGCGCTAGGCATCCGCGCCCGATTGGTCAACGGTTTGTGTGGCTGAGCGGATGGCGCGCGTTGACCAGCGCCACCAGCCGCGCGCCATCGACATGGGTATAGATCTGCGTCGTGGCGATATCGGCATGGCCGAGCAGCGTCTGCAACACGCGCAAATCGGCCCCGCCCTCCAGCAGATGCGTGGCAAAGGCGTGGCGCAAGACATGCGGGCTGATCGCTTGCGGATCGATCCCGGCGCGCAGGGCCAATTCGCGCAGCAGTTGAAACAGCCGCACCCGCGACAGATGCCCACCGCGCGGTGAGGGAAACACATGCCGCCCGCCACCGGGCCGCACGCGCAACCACGCGCGCAACGCATGGCCTGCGCGATCCCCCACCGGCACCATGCGTGCCTGCCCGCCTTTGCCGGTCACAGTCAGCAGCGGCGCATCGCGCGGTACCGCGCTCAAAGGCAGCGACACCAGTTCGGTCGCGCGCAACCCCGATCCATAGAGCAGCTCGATCAGCGCGAGCAGCCGCAGCGCCGCCGGATCACCGCTGGCGGCATCGGTTTCGGCTTGGCCAAACAGCGTGGCGATGTCGCTGTGCGACAGCAGCCGGGGCAGCGGGCGGCGCGGGCGCAAGCGCGGCAGCGCATCGCCGGGATCATCGCCGCGCCAGCCTTCATCAACCGCAAAAGCATAGAACTGCCGCAGCGCCGAAGCCTTGCGCGCCAAACTGGCCGGGGCCAGATCACGCCAGTGTTCGCCCAATTGCACCAGTGCCGCGCGGTCGGCACCCACCAGATCACCGATCAGCGCCGCCGCGCCGTGCAGATCACGGGCATAAGCGCTCAACGTATTGGCCGCTGCCCCACGCTCGGCCGCCAGCATGGCGAGAAATGCCGCTATCGCGTCCGGGCTGGTCACGCCGCTAGAGTCTTTGTTTTCGCGTGATTTTTGCGAGCCGCAGTCCACCGAAGGTAAAAACCGGTTCCCACTTTTTACCTTCGGTGGCCTGCGGCTCGCATCACGCTCTAGAGTCTTTGTTTTCGCGTGATTTATTGCGAAAAACCGGTTCCCACTTTTTCGCATCACGCTCTCATCAGCTTTGCGCGACGGCTTCGGCGGCGATCATCCGCGCCTCTGCCTCCAGCCCGACTTGCCGCAACGCGCCGACGATATGCTGCAAATGCAGCGGGGTCATGCGGTTCCAGCCCGCGCCCTGCATACCATATCCCGCCAGCATCGCCACCAGCGCGGGATTGCCCGATGCTGCCGCGGCGTCAATGGCATCGCTCCAGCGGCTGCGCCGACCGCTATCGAACCCCAGTTGCCCGGCAAAATCGCGCGCGGTCTGCGGATCGACCCGGCCCAGCCCGATCAACCCGGCCAGCAGCAATCCCGACCGCAGCCGCGCCGGGCTGCTATCCGCATCGCGAAACGCGCCAAGCGTGGTGGCGGTTACCGGGGCCAGCTTGGCCGGGGCAGCCACTGCGATGATCCCCCAGGCATGGCTGCCCACTGCCACCACCGGTGCCCAGCGCACGGCATTGCGATCAAGCCCGGCGCTGAGCATCGCCGCCAGCAGCCGCGGTGCATCGTTCGCCAGCGCGGCATCGGGGGAAATCCGCGCGGCGGCATAGGCGGTCAGCACACCGCGCGACATCAGCCGCACCGGATCGCTGTCATCGCCCCACAGCGCCTTGATCGCCGCCAGCCGGTCGCCCGCATCGGGCGCGACGTAAGCCGTGCGCAACTGCTGCGCCAGCGGACCCCACACCGCGTCCGGTTCCTGCAACGCGGCGATCTGCGCATAGAGATCGACCATCGCCGCGCTCGACAGCACGCCGATGGCCGCGGTCTGGTCGGCTGCGGCGGCGCGGCTGGCGAGCCCCAGCATCGGCGCGCGGCTCGCCACCAGCGCATATGTCGCCCAATCCTTGCGCCGCAGCGCTTCGGGTGGTTCGCTGCCAGTGGCAAAGCTCAGGCCCGTGCGCCACGCGCTTAACCCGTCGCCATCACGCCATTCGATCTGCACCGCACGGTGCGTGGTATTGGCCGCTCCGGCGAATTTCTGCGCAAGCAAGACATCGAGCCGCGCCGCATCGTCGCGCTTCAACGCACGATCAAGCTGCGCCAGCGCGGGCGAGCCTTCGGCCCCGTTGAACGCCAGACAGATTGATCGCGCCAGATCCCAGTCCCAACCGGGCCGGGTGGCGGCGGTCAGCGCGGTAATCGGGCACAGCCCGACCGGATCGGCGGTGGCCAGATAGCTTGCCATCGCCGCATCTTCGAGATCGCGGGTATAGAACCCGCTATCGACTTCCTGCACCAGCGCGCGCGCGGCATCGGCTTCGCCCATGCGCAGCAGCAGCGCCGCGCGCAGCGCGGCCCAATCGGCCCCGTTCATCCCGACCGGGGTATCGAGCCGGCTGGCCAGCACCCGGCGCAACAGGATATGGCCCCAGCGTGACACCAGCGGGCCTTGCATCCGCCCCAACAGCGCACCGACATAGTCACCGCTAAGATAATGCGTGCTCGTGGCTGGCAGCCCGCCATCGGCTTCGGCGAGAAAACCGACACGGTCGAGGCTGCGTTGCGCATCGGGTGGAATATCGAAATGCGGTGCGACTTTGCGCACCACTTGGTCGATCAACGCCGAATCGATGTTGTCCAATGGATCGCTTGCGGGCGCTGCGGCATTGTCCGCCGTGGCCGCCGCAACAGGCGGGGGCGATGGCGGCAGTGTTCGTGGCGGAGCAGGCGCGGGGCGCGCGGTTGCGGTCGGCGGCGCGGAGGTGGCGCGTACCGTGGGCGCCGGTTTTGGAGCGGGCGTTGCGCGCGGCGTTGGCGTCGCGCGCGGTGTTGGTGTTGCGCGCGGCGTTGGCGTGGCGCGGGGGCGGGGGGCCGGGCGATCATCCAGCCCGGGCGGCAGCAGCGACACTTGCGCCGCCACCATCGTACCCACACTGCCCGCCAGCAGCACGCCCAGCACCGCCAAAGCCGCGCGCCGCGCGGTCATGCCCCGCGCACCGCGCCACTGGCGACCGGAATCTCGATGATCTGACGCCGCTGCGCCCCGCCCTTGATCCACGCGATCACGGCCAGCGCCACCACCATCGCCAGCACGATCACCCCGCCAGTTGCCAGTCCGGTCCCGATCTTCACGCTCTTGCCTTTGTCGCTGTGCCGCCGCTACCACCCGCCACTCCGGCGGGCACGTCCGCTTGCACTTGGCCCTAGCGCAACTATAGGCAGCCCGGCAATGGAGCGCGACACCCTCTCTCATGCCGATATTCAGCGGATCGCCCGGCGGCTTGACCGGTCGGTGGTGCTGGTCGGCATGATGGGGGTGGGCAAGACCACGGTCGGGCGCAAGCTGGCGTCGTTGCTGGCATTGCCGTTCGTCGATGCGGACGAAGAAATCGAGCGCGCCGCGCATATGCCGATCCCCGAAATTTTTGAACGGTTTGGCGAAACCTATTTCCGCGATGGCGAACGGCGGGTGATCGCGCGGCTGGTCGGCGATGGCGCGCACCGCAAAGTGCTGGCAACCGGCGGCGGAGCCTTTGTCGATCCGGCCACGCGCGCGCTGATCGGCGAACGCGCGCTGGCGGTGTGGATCGACAGCGATCTCGACACGCTGGTTGAACGGGTGGCGCGCAAGGACAACCGCCCGCTGCTGCGGCAGGGCGATCCGCGCGTGATTCTGGCCCGCTTGCGCGAAGACCGCGCGCCCGCCTATGCCCAAGCCCCGATCCATGTGATGAGCGGGCATCACCCGCACAGTGTCACCGTCTCGACGATTCTCAAGGCTATCGACGCATGGCTATGAGCCCGTCCGCACGCGTCAGCGTCGCCATTGCCGGCGCGCCTTATGACGTGCGCATCGCACCCGGGCTGATCGACCGGTTGGGTGCCGAGCTAAGCCCGTTCTTGCGCAAGCCGGTCGTGCCGATTGTGACCGACGCGCATGTTGCCGCGCTGTGGCGCGCGCGGGTCGATGCCGCGCTCGGTGCGGCATCGATCACCGCGCGCTGGCTGGTACTGCCGCCGGGCGAAGCGACCAAATCGTGGGTGCATCTGGCGCAAGTCGTCGATTTTCTGATCGACGCGGAAATCGAACGGCGCGACCGGGTGATCGCGCTGGGTGGCGGGGTGATCGGCGATCTGACCGGGTTTGCCGCCGCCATTGTCAAGCGCGGCTGCGGCTTCATCCAGATCCCGACGACATTGCTGGCGCAAGTCGATTCGAGCGTGGGCGGCAAGACCGCGATCAACACCGCAGCGGGCAAGAATCTGGTCGGCGCGTTTCACCAGCCCGCGCTGGTGATCGCCGATCCGGCCACGCTCGACACGCTGCCCCCGCGCGAAATCCGCGCCGGTTATGCCGAAGTCGTCAAATATGGCCTGATCGACGATCCCGCATTCTTCGACTGGTGCGAACGCCACGGGCCAGCGCTGATCGACGGTGACACCGCAGCGCGCGTAACCGCGATTGCCCGCAGCGTGACCGCCAAAGCGCGGATTGTCGCGGCGGATGAAAAGGAGCTGACCGGGGTGCGCGCACTGCTCAATCTTGGTCATACCTTTGGCCACGCGCTCGAAGCGCAGACCGGATTTTCCGATCGGCTGCTGCACGGCGAAGGCGTCGCGCTGGGGATGGTCTTGGCAGCGCGGTTTTCAGCGCGCCAAGGGCTGATGCGCGAAGCCGATGCCGCGCGCATCGCCGCGCATCTGGCCACGGTCGGCCTGCCCACCACGCTTGCGCCGCTGGCGCTCGGCTGCGACGGACGGCGGCTGGCCGATCATATGCTCCACGACAAGAAAATGGATGCCGGCACGCTGCCCTTCCTGCTGCTGCGCGGCATCGGCCAGACGTTCGTGGCGCGCGATGTCGCGATCACCGACATCGCCCGGTTCCTCGACGATGAACTGGCGCGAGGCGCATAGCGAATCCAGGTCCTCCCTCTTTGGGGGAGGTGGCAGCGCAGAGCGCTGACGGAGGGGGTTCTAAGACAGATTATCGTGCGAATTCGTAAGGTTGCGCCCCCTCCGTCAGCCCTGCGGGCTGCCACCTCCCCCAAGGGGGGAGGAATTTGGGGCGATCTGCTCGTGGGTCAAAACAGCCGCGATCCATTGGGCACCGGGTGGTCGGGCGAAAACAGCACGACCTGCCCTTGCGCATCGGCAAACCCGATGGTCAGCACTTGCGAAATCATTTTGCCGATCTGGCGCGGGGGAAAATTGACGACGGCGGCGATCTGGCGGCCGATCAGCGCGGCGGGGTCATAACGCGTGGCAATCTGCGCGCTCGATGTGCGTTCGCCGATGGCGGGGCCAAAGTCGATCCGCAGCTTCAGACTGGGCTTGCGCGCCTCTGGGTAGTGTTCGGCGGCGACCACCGTGCCGATGCGGATATCGACGCGAAGAAAATCGGCAAAATCGATCTGGTCGGCGGGGGGCGCGGCGGGGTCGTGGTTCAAGTGCATCGCGCTGGTCCGATCAGGCTTCGCGATACCGCTGGGCAAACGCCGCCGCCGCGCCGAACAGGCCGGGCTGCGGGTGGGTAATCAGCTTGACCGGCATCGCCTTCATCATCCCTTCGAACCGGCCTTTGGCGCTGAACCGGTCGGCAAAACCCGATGTGACCAGCGTATCGCGGATGCGCAAGCCCAGCCCGCCCGCCAGCACCAAGGCGCTGGCCCCGTGCGCCAGCGCCAGATCACCCGCCACGCTGCCGAGCGACAGGCAGAACCGGTCAACCGCCGCTGCCGCCAGCGCATCGCTGCCATTGATCCCGGTGGCCCACAGCGCCTTGTCATCGGCTTGCGCAATCGCACGGCCTTCGATGGCGGCAAGCGTTTCGTAAATGTCCACCAGCCCCGGCCCGGCCACCACGCGTTCGACCGAAACGCGGCGATGGCGGCGGCGCAAACGGTCGAGGATCTGGTCTTCGATGCCATCGAGCGGGGCATAGTCGATATGCCCGCCTTCGGTCGGTTGCACATGATAGCCATGCGGCTGGCGCAGCAGCAGGGCCACCCCCAGCCCGGTACCGGGGCCGACCACGCTGATCGCGCCTTGTTCGGGCAAAGCCTGCATCGGGCCGCAGACATGGAGGAAATGGGCAGGATCGGCTTGCGCCACGGCGTGGGCCACGGCGGCAAAGTCGTTGACCACGACAAACCGGTCTGCCCCCAGCTTTTCAGGGATCAGCGCCGGACGGATGATCCACGGATTGTTGGTAAAGCGGATGATCTCGCCCCCCACCGGGCCAGCCACGGCAATCGCGGTGGCATTGGGCAGCGGACTGCCGACTTGGCGCGCAAATTCCTGCCACGCGAGTTGAAAGCTGGCGTGATCGGCGGTCTTGAGCGTGATCGCCGCGCCCAGCTCGACCACCGCGCCATGCGCCACGCGCGCCAGCGCAAACCGGGCATGGGTGCCCCCGATATCCACTGCCACTAGGTGCACGACGCCTTCTCCCCCAACCGTCAGATTATAACCCCGCCGCCGCCAGCATCGCCGATCCGCCGCGTTCGGCAGTATCGCAATGCGCACGCATCAGTGCAAACAGCTCGCGGCCCACGCCAAGCGCATCGTCCGGCGCAGGCGCCGGGTTGCGCGCGGCCCATTCGCCGGGATCGACCCGTGCCTCCAGCGTGCCCGTCTGCGCACACACGCGCACCACATCGCCATCGCGCAGCAGCGCCAGCGGCCCGCCGCGAATTGCTTCGGGCGTAACATGGATCGCCGCCGGGACTTTGCCCGATGCACCCGACATGCGCCCGTCAGTCACCAGTGCCACACGAAACCCGCGATCCTGCAACACGCCGAGCGACGGCGTCAGCTTGTGCAGTTCGGGCATTCCATTGGCCGCCGGGCCTTGAAACCGCACCACCACCACGACATCGCGATCCAGTTCCCCCGCCTTGAACGCGGCGATCACCGCGTTCTGATCGGCAAACACCCGTGCCGGGGCCTCAATCGTCCAGCGTGACCGGTCAACCGCGCTTGTCTTGATCGTGCCGCGCCCAAGATTGCCCGACACCAGCGCCAGCCCGCCTTCGGGTTGAAACGGCGCAGATACCGGGCGCAACAACGTGGCATCGCTGCTGACGGTCGGGGCCGGGTGCCACACCAGCGCATCGTCTTCGATCACCGGCTGTTGCGCGCCATCGGCCAGCGATGCGCCATAGACGGTGCGGATATCGTCATGCGCCAGCCCCGCGCCGACCAGTTCGGCGATGACATAAGGCATCCCCCCGGCGGCGGCAAATGCGTTCACATCGCCCGCGCCGTTGGGATAGACATTGGCGATCAGCGGCACCGCGCGCGACAAGTCATCCATATCGGTCCAGTCGATCTGGATGCCCGCCGCGCGCGCGATGGCGGGAATATGGATGACATGGTTGGTCGATCCGCCGGTCGCGAGCAGCCCGACCACCGCGTTGACAATCGCGCGTTCATCGACACAGCGCCCGAGCGGGCGGTAATCATCGCCCTGCCAGCCGATATCGACCACGCGCCGGGTGGCGGCGCGGGTCAATTCCTGGCGCAGCTTGGTGCCGGGCAGCACAAAGCTCGATCCCGGCATGTGCAGCCCCATCATGTCCATCATCATCTGGTTGGAATTGGCGGTGCCATAGAACGTGCACGTGCCCGCGCTGTGATAGCTGGCGCTTTCGCTGTCGAGCAATTCGTCGCGCCCGACTTTGCCTTCGGCATACAGTTGCCGGATACGCACTTTTTCCTTGTTTGCCAGCCCGGTGGGCATTGGCCCGGCGGGGATCAGAATAGTCGGCAAATGGCCAAAACGCAATGCTCCAATCAGCAAGCCCGGCACGATCTTGTCGCAAATTCCCAGCAACAGCGCGGCTTCGAACATGCCGTGGCTCAGGGCGACCGCCGTGCCCATGGCAATCGTATCGCGGCTGAACAGCGACAATTCCATCGACGGCTGGCCTTGCGTTACCCCGTCGCACATCGCTGGCACCCCGCCCGCGACTTGCGCAGTGGCCCCGGCTTCGCGTGCGAACAGTTTGATCTGTTCGGGATAGCGGCCATAAGGCTGATGCGCCGACAGCATATCGTTATAAGCGGTGACAATGCCGATATTGACCGCGCCGCCCGCGCGGATCACCGCTTTGTCTTCGCCCGCCGCAGCAAACCCATGTGCCAGATTGCCGCACGACAGCCGGGGCCGGTCAAGCCCTTCGTGCCGGGCGCGGTCGATCAGATCGAGATAGGCCGCGCGAGTCTGCGCTGAGCGCGCGATAATGCGGTCGGTCACACGGGCGACAACAGGGTTCAGCGCCATCATTCGCTCCAATAGATCGTCACCGGCGGGCCATCGCCATGCAGGATGCCGGATACAGGATAGTCTTCGCCCCCCGCCAGCACGCGTTCGATCAGCGCACGTTTGCGCGCCCCTGTCACCACCAGAATGATGGCGCGCGTGGCGCGCAGCGCGGGCAGGGTCAGCGTCAGCCGGTCATAGGGCGCTTCGGGCGGCAGCGGGATCGGGGTGGTGGCGATCACCGTCGCGCCCGTGCCCGGCTCGGCCACCATCTGCGGAAACAGCGAGGCAATATGCCCGTCTTCGCCCATCCCCAGCCACACCAGATCGAACGGTGCGACGCGCGCACCGGCTACCAGCCGCTCAAAGGTAGCCCCGCTGGTCGCCAGCGCGGCCTGCAATGCGCCGAAATTCGATGCAGGATGATCGTCGGGCACACACCGGTCATCGGTCAGCGTGATCGTGACGCGCGACCAGTCAAGATCACGCCCGGCCAGCAGCGCCAGCACTTTGCGCGGGGTCGATCCGCCGGTAAAGGCAAACCGCAGCGGCCCGCCCTGCCCCAGTTCGCCCGCGATCCGCGCGGCAACGGCAGCGGCATCGCCCGGATCGGCCCAGCTTACACTAGTCATTCCAGCTTCGCCCGTCGCGCTCGGTCAGCGCAATCGCCGCATTCGGCCCCCAGCCCCCGGCGGTATAAGGCTTGATCTCGTCGGTGCCATTGGCCCAGACCGCGCGGATCGCATCGATCCACTGCCATTGCGCCTCAACTTCATCGCGCCGCACGAACAGCGTCTGTTCGCCCTCGATCAGATCGAGCAGCAGCCGTTCATAAGCGATGCGGCGGCGCGCTTTGGCAAAGGCGGTGGTCAGCGACAAATCGAGATTGACCTCGCGCAGCACGATCCCGCCGCGATCCAGCCCCGGCTGTTTGGCCATGACTTGCAAGCGCACATATTCTTCGGGTTGCAGGCGGATCACCAGCCGGTTGGCGCGCGTGCGCCCGCCCCGGTCGGCAAAGATATTGTGCGGCACGTCTTTGAAATGGATAACGATTTCGCTGCGCCGTTCGGCCAGCCGCTTGCCATGGCGCAAATAGAACGGCACCCCCTGCCAGCGCCAGTTGTCGATATGCGCCTTGATCGACACGAATGTTTCGGTATCCGACGCGCGGCCCAGATCATCGTCATAGCCCGTCACCGCTTGCCCGCCGACCGCGCCCGCACGATATTGCCCACGCACCATTTCGGCAGGGGCAACGCGGCGCAGCGCGCGCAACAGCTTAACCTTTTCATCGCGGATCGAGGTCGCGTCGTAATCGCCGGGCGGCTCCATCGCGGTCAGCGCCAGCAATTGCAGCATATGGTTCTGCACCATGTCGCGCAAGGCACCGGTATCGTCGTAAAAGCCCTTGCGCCCTTCCAGCCCGACCGTCTCGCTGACGGTAATCTGCACATGATCGATATGCGCGGCATTCCACAACGGCTCGAACAGCGCATTGCCAAACCGCATCGCGATCAGGTTCTGCACCGTTTCTTTGCCCAGATAGTGATCGATGCGGAAAATCTGCCGCTCGGCAAATCCGGCGGCCACGGCATCGTTGATCCGCGCGCTGCTCGCCAGATCGTTGCCCAACGGCTTTTCCAACCCGATGCGCACATTGTCATGCGCAAGGCCGGCATGGCGCAGCCCGGCAATCGTCGCTTCAAACAAGGCGGGCGCGGTGGACAGGAAAATCGCGAGGCCCGCGCTGGTGTCGCCCAGCTTGGCCGCGAGCGCGGCAAACCCGTCAAGATCAGAGGCATCGAGCGGCTGATAGGCCAGCCGGTCAAAAAACCCCGCCAGTCGCGCCGGATCCTTGCGGTCTGCGGGCAGGAATTCATCGAGCGCGGCTTTGGCAAAAGCGCGGAACCCGGCATCATCCAGATTGGACCGCGCGGTGCCGATAATGCGCAAATCGGGCGCGATCAGATCGTCTTCGTGCAGCGCGAACAGCGATGGCAGCAGCATCCGCCGCGACAGATCACCCGTCGCGCCAAACAGCAACAAGGCAGAGCAACTGGTCACGGCCATCAACGAAAACTCCTTATCCCCCACATGACCCTAAAAGCGAACGGGGCAGGGTAAACCCTGAATAAGTATGCGGCTCATAGCTATGCGCATATCAGCCAAACCTTTAGCGCTTGCGTCGGGGCGCGGTCGGCGCGTCGAAATCGGGGGCTTTGGTCGCCACCCAGTCGAGAAAGCGCACGATCTCGGGATGGGCCACCAGCACTTCGCGCGCGCCCGCGCTGCGTGCCAGTTCGGCATTGGTGAACACCGTCTCGATCGTGCGGCGGCAGATCGGATGCACCGCCACGCTCGCGCGCCCGCCCCGGCTTTTGGGCACGGGATGATAGCGGTCCACGTGTTCGCCCAGCACTCGCTGACACAGCCAGCACAAGTCTGGCGGCGGCGGCACTTGTGCCTCATCATCGCGATCACGCGCTTGCCACCGGTCGCGTGCTGCCATGATCGCCTTGCCACCTTTGCCCGAAACAGCCACGTGGGTGTGGCAATGCCTGAATCAGGGCGTACCCCACCATCCCGCTGCACGGCAAGCCCGGGATCGCGCAGGATGCGTTTGCATTGCACCGCACCATAATCTAGGGAACGCGGCGATGATGCGGTTGCGCGCCTGTTTGCTTTCCCGACGCGGCCCGGCGTTTGCCCTGCTGGCACTCGTGCTGGCGGTCAAGGCGCTCGTTCCCGCCGGTTATATGATCGACGGTGATGCGCGCGGGGTTACGGTGCGGATCTGCGCCGATGCCGCCGCCAGCGTTCATGCGGTGGTGATCCCGGGCAAACAGCGCGGCGATGCCGATCAACCCGGGCATGACCAGCAGGCCTGCCCGTTTGCCGCGCTCGGCCACGCCGCGCTGGGCGGGGCCGATCCGCTGCTGCTGGCCGCAGCGCTGGTGTTCATCCTGCTGATCGGCCTGGTGCCCGTGCCAGCCGCTGCGCCGCGCGCATCCGCGCGGCTGCGCCCGCCTTTGCGCGCACCCCCGGCGTTCGCCTGACGCGTTCAGCCGGATGGCCGGGGCCTGACCCCGCCCATCCCCAATAATACTGGCACCGCATGATCGCGCCCGCGCCACTTCGCGCCGCGCGCCCGGTGCCCCGTTCAGACGAGGGTTTGATGACCAGACTTACACACTTTTTACTGGCCGGTGCGACGCTGTGCGCGACGCTTGCTCCGGCAATCGCCTCTGCCTGTGCCTGTGGCTGCGGCATTTTTGACACTGGCGTTGCTTCGGTCCAGCCACAAGCATCTGACAGCGGCCTGTCGGTGTTTGCCCGGTTCAGCACGATGAATCAGCGCGAAAACCGCGAACAGGGCCACGCCGCCAGCGCCGATGACAACGCCGACAAGCGCATAAGGACCGATTTCTATACGCTGGGCGCGACTTATGCAGTCAGCCGCACGTGGCTGGTCATGGCCGAATTGCCCATCTACCACCGCCGCTTCACCACCACCGGCAGCGATCTGGCCGGTCGCGATGTCATCGAGACCGTGCCTTTGACCGCTGCAGGCGATGCGCTGGTGCGCGTGACATATACCGGGCTGGCGCAAGACCGGTCGAGCGGTCTTGGCCTTGGGGTAAAGCTGCCGACCGGGCGCATTGACAGCCCGTTCGACAGCTATGGCGGGCAACCTTATGACCGCGATACGATGCCCGGCACCGGCAGCACCGATCTGGAACTAAGCGGCTATCATGTCGGCCATCTCGCCGGGGCAGCGCGCTGGTTCGTGCAGGCGCAGTACCGTTTTGCCGTAGCCACGCGTGGTGCTTACCGTCCGGGCAATGAATTCAATGGTGCAGCGGGCGTGACCTATGACCTGCCGGTGGGCCGCGCCACGCTGGCTCCGACGCTGGCCCTGATCGCGTCAACCCGCGCGCGGGACAGTGGCGATCATGCCGATCCGCTCAATTCGGGCTATCAGCGGCTGCTGATCGCGCCCGGACTGCACGTGCAACTGTCGCGCAAAGTTGCGATCTATGGCGAATTTGCGCTGCCGGTTGCTGATTATGTCAATGCGGCAAAGCCATCGGACAATGCCGACAGCGCCGGGCAACTGGTCTCGCCTGCGCTGTTCAAGCTGCAAGTCACGGTCGGATTTTAGAGCATGATGCGAAAAAGCGGGCACAGGTTTTTCGCATCATGCTCTAAAACTCGGACCAGTCATCAACCGCGAGCGCGGCATTGCCCTGCGTCATGGGGGCAGGCCGCTGTCGGCGCACCGGGAGCTTGGCTGCAGCAGGCGCGCGGGCCGGGGTGCCGGTTTCGAATTGTGCCACGACCGAGGCGAGCCGCGCCGCCTGTTGCGCCAGCGATTGCGCGGCGGCGGTCGATTGTTCGACCAGCGCGGAATTCTGCAATGTGGTCTGGTCCAGCCCGGTGATCGTGGTGTTGACCTGGCTGATCGTCTGAACTTGCGACCCCGCGCCTTCGGCCAGCGTGCCGATGGTATCGGCCAGTTCATTGGCTTTGGTCACGATGCGTTCGAGCGCGCCTTGCGTCTGGTTGACGAGCGAGGCCCCCTGGCGCACTTCGCGCCCGCTCGCTTCGATCAGCCCGGCAATTTCGCGCGCCGCTTGCGCCGACCGTTCGGCCAGACTGCGCACTTCGCTGGCGACCACGGCAAAGCCGCGCCCGGCTTCGCCCGCGCGCGCCGCTTCGACCCCGGCGTTGAGCGCGAGCAGATTGGTCTGAAACGAAATCCCGTCGATCATTTCGACAATCGAGCTCATTTTGGTCGATGAAGCGGCAATCGAATTCATCGCCGCCACCGCCTCTGCCATCAATTTTCCGCTATCGAGCGCTTCTCGGCTGGCATCTTGCGCCATGACGCTGGCGGCGGTGGCGATGGTGCGCGATTGCGTAACCGAAGTGGTCAGGCCTTTGACCGTTCCGGCGGTCTCGCTCAACGAACTCGACTGGCCTTCGGTGCGCGTGGCCAAGTTTTTGGCGGCGGCGGAAATCTCGTTCGCGCCATTGTGCACCGCAGCAGCCGATTGCGCGACATCGCCGATCTGGTCGGTCAGTGCCGCCAGCGTGGTGTTGAAATCATTGCGCAAGGCTTGATAATCGGCGGGGAAATCTTCGGCGATGCGGTGCGTCAGGCGGCCCTGCTTCAGCGATTCGAGCCCGGATTTCAGCGCCCCGGTAACTTTCTGCTGCACCGTCAATTGCGCCAGCGCTTCGGCGCACGCGCGTTCGGCAATCGACTGTTTGATCGCGCCCAACGCGCGCGCGATTTCGCCCAGTTCATCCTGCTTGGCCTCACCAGGGATCGCCACATCAAGCTGACCCGCTGCCATAGCGTTCATCGCGTTGCGCAACCGCATCACCGGCAATGACACTTTGAACCGGAACACCACCAGCACACCCAGCCCGACCACCAGCCCGATCAGGCCAAGGATCACCGTATTGCGCAACGCGGTTGCGCTGGCCCCGGCGATTTCGGCGGCATGTTTGTCGGCATCTTCGCGGTTGAATTTGAGATCGACATCGAAGGCTTTAGCGGTCTTGTCGGCGAACGCCGCCATCGGGCCAGCCATTTCGGCGCGTGCGGCGTCGTGTTGCCCGGCCAGCAATGCCTCGCGGGTCTTGGTGATCGATTGGCGCAAATCCTGCCACGGCCCGAACGCCGCGTTGAAAATCGCTTTTTCATCGGGGTCAAGATCAGCGACCGCGCGATAATCCTCCATCGCGCGGTCGGTATGATCAAGCGCCTCGGCCAGCGCCGCATCGGCATCGTGCAAGGCCTTGGGATTGTCGGCCAACGCCATTTGCGTCACGCGCAGCCGATCCACCTCCATATCGGTCAGGATCGTTGCCAGCCGGAACACGCACGGGATGGTATCGGTGGTCAGATCATCGACCGTGGCGGATACTTGGCGCAAGCTGGATATGCCGATCACCGCCAGTCCACCAATCAGCGCCAATAGGCAAACCGTGCAGCCAATGACAATCGTCCCGATTTTTAGCCTGTCGAGCATAGCTGTCCCCGTGGTTGAACGCCTGCGTTTATGGCGTCGCCCGGTTTAACCTTGCCCTTGTGGGCAGGTAGGGATAATCCACGAGGCCGCAATTCACCGGTTTTGGCAGGCCTTCGCCGCCGCTCCAGACCAAAAAAAGGGCCGACCAGTTGCCCGGTCGGCCTTTGAAGTTTTGGGAGAGGATGCCTGAAAGGCAGGATTTGAAATGCATCGGGGCCACTTATTGTGCAAGTGCGAAAGAAGCCTAAGCGCTTGCAAAAACCGCAACCGGCGTAACGCATTGCGCGTTTATTGTGATGGTGCGCGCTAATCCGCCTTCGCCAACAGGCTTATCGCCAGCGCTTCGGCAACTTTGATTCCATCGACCGCCGCCGACAGGATGCCCCCGGCATAGCCCGCGCCTTCACCCGCCGGATAGATCCCGTGCGTGTTGGTGCTGATGAAATCGGCCCCGCGCGTGATTCGCACCGGCGATGAGGTGCGCGTTTCAACCCCGGTCATCACCACATCGGGATGGTCATAGCCGGGGATCTGGCGGCCAAACACCGGCAGCGCATCGCGCAGCGCGGCGATCACATAGTCGGGCAGGCATTGGCCCAGATCGGTCAGCCGCACGCCGGGCTGATACGACGGCACGATACTGCCAAATGCGCCCGAAGACGCGCGCCCGGCGAGCAAGTCGCCGACGGTCTGCCCCGGCGCATGATAATCGCTGCCCCCGGCGGTGAAGGCCAGGCTTTCCCATTTGCGCTGAAACGCCACGCCCGCCAGCGGCCCGCCGGGATAGTCGCGCGCCGGGTCGATATCGACCACCAGCCCCGAATTGGCATTGAATTCGGCGCGCGAATACTGGCTCATGCCATTGGTCGCAACGCGGCCCTCCTCGCTCGTTGCCGCCACCACGCGCCCGCCGGGGCACATGCAGAAACTGTAAACGCTGCGCCCGCTGCGCGTCTGGTGCGTGGCGGCATATGCGGCGGGGCCAAGCGCTTTGTGCCCGGCCGCCGCGCCATAGCGCGCGCGGTCGATCCACGCTTGCGGATGTTCGATGCGCACGCCGATGGCAAACGGCTTGGCCACCATCGCCACGCCCCGGTCATGCAGCGCGGCGAACGTGTCGCGCGCCGAATGGCCGACCGCCAGCACCACATGGCTGGCCGCCAACCGCGTGCCGTCGGACAAGTGCAACGCGGTGATGCGGCGTGCGCCCGCCGCATCTTCGGCAATTTCGAAATCATCGACGCGCGTATCAAAGCGGTATTCGCCGCCCAGCGCCTCGATGGTCGCGCGGATGCTCATCACCATCGTCACCAGCCGGAACGTGCCGATATGCGGATGTGCGTCGATCAGGATCGATTCGGGTGCCCCGGCTTTGACGAATTCGACCAGCACTTTGCGGCCAAGCTGGCGCGGGTCTTTGATCCGGCTGTAAAGCTTGCCATCGGAAAACGTGCCCGCGCCGCCTTCACCAAATTGCACATTCGATTCCGGGTTCAGCACGGCCTTGCGCCACAGCCCCCACGTGTCGCGGGTGCGGGTGCGCACCGACGGGCCGCGTTCGATGATAATCGGCCGCAGCCCGATCTGCGCGAGAATTAGCGCCGCCATCACCCCGCACGGGCCCGCGCCGATCACCACCGGCCGCTGGCCATCCCAGCCCGGCGGAGCCACGACTGGCGGGTGCCAGGTCGTATCGGGCGTGAGGCGCACGTCCTTTGCGCCGTGATGGCGCGCCAGCACCGCCGCTTCATCGCGCAGGCTGACATCCACCGCATAGACCAGCCGGATCCGCGCTTTGGTCCGCGCATCGTTGCCGCGCCGCACGATGGCATAGCGCAGCACCTGATCGGCGGTCACGTCCAGCCGGTCACACAGCGCAGCTTCCAGATCGGCGCTGGTGTGATCGAGCGGGAGTTTGAGTTCGGTCAGACGCAACATTTCCGGTGCCTTACGCCGCGGCGATGATCCTTGCCAGCACCGCCAAGTGCAAGGGTTGATCAAATTCGCAGCCGACATCGAACTGATCGACCCAGATCACCTTTGCGCGGCGCGGCGGCAGGCCGGGCAGCGTGATCCACAACGGTTCATCGACGCGCAGCCGCTCCATCGTCGCCAGCCGCACGCCATGGCGCGACACGTTGATCGTCATTCCGGCCATACGCACGGTCGAACGGCGATAGAGCACTTTGGCAGCGACAACTTCCCGGTCCGACCGTCGCGGTTGCTTGCCGGGCAACAGGGGAGGTTTGGGCGCGATCATGATCTGGCCTGTCGAAGTGGCGCGGATTACCGGATAGTGATCCTACATCATTATCCTTAAAAAGTCGTCATGGCCGCACCAGCCAAACACAATTGCCTTTCCCGGACCGCGTGTTCGGCTATTCAAAGCAATCGGCGTCACCCGGCGCGCGTTTTCGCAGGAGTTCTCATGATCGCATCCCGCCATTGCGTGTCGCTCCGGTCTGTTGCGCTTCGCTCTGCCGGACAGGTTCTGGCACTCGGCGCCGCCTGCACACTGATCGCCGCACCACTGGCCGCGCGCCCGGTCAAGCCGTCCGCCGCAGCGCATCCACTGGTCGGCCCGGCGGCGCTGCGGCTGCACCGGTCGCTGCTGACGCTCGACACGCATCTCGACACGCCCGCGTTGCTGGCGATCCCCGGCTGGTCAATCCTTGATCGCCACGATGTGCGCGCCGATTTCAGCCAAGTCGATGTGCCCCGGATGAAAGAGGGGCACCTCGATGGCGGGTTCTGGGCGATTTTTACCCCGCAAGGGCCGCTGACCCCGGTGGCAGCGCGCGCTGCGCGCGATGCCGCCTTTGCCCGCGCGGTGGAAATCCGCACCATGGTGGCCGCGCATCCGGCGGTGTTCGCGCTGGCCGACCGCGCCGCCGATGCGGCACGCATTGCCGCGAACGGGCGTATCGTGGTGTACCTGTCCATCGAAAACGCCTGGCCGCTGGGCGATGATCCCACGCTGATCGACAGCTTTTATCGGCTGGGGGTGCGGATTTCGGGCTTTGCCCATTTCCACACCAACCAGTTTGCCGACAGTTCGACCGACAAGCCGCAATGGGGCGGGCTGAGCCCGGCGGGCAAAGTGCTGCTGGCGGAAATGAACCGGCTGGGCGTGGTGCCCGATCTGTCGCACAGTTCGGATCAGGCGCTCGACGATGCGCTGGCGCTGTCGAAAGCACCGGTCATCCTGACACATTCGGGCTGCCGCGCGGTGTTCGACCATCCGCGCAACATCGATGATGCGCACTTGCGCGCGTTGGCCGCACAGGGCGGGGTGATCCAGATCAACACTGTTTATGTCAAAGCCGAAATTGCCAGCCCGCAACGCGAAGCGGCGCTGCACGCGCTGTCCGAAACTTATCCCGAATCGCGCACGCTAACGCCCGCCGAACATGGCGCGTTCCTCGCCGCGCGCCATGCAATCGAAACGCGCTATCCTTTGGTCAACGGGCCGACATTTGCCGATGTCATGGCCAATCTGCTCCACGCGATCCGCGTTGCGGGGGTCGATCATGTCGGCATCGGGGCCGATTGGGATGGCGGCGGCGGCGTGGCCGGGCTGGAAGATGTCGCCAGCCTGCCCAAAATCACCGAAGCGCTGCTGAAAGCCGGGTATTCGCGCGGCGACATCGCCAAAATCTGGTCGGGCAATGTGCTGCGCGTGCTGACCGCCGCCGAAGCCGAAGCTGCGCGCGAAGCAGCACCACCCGCGTTAACACCAAAAATCTAGCCCCCCGCCCCTTCAGGGGAGTGCGTTGGGGGCAGGGCAATCGCATAGGGAAACTAGCTCCTCCCCCTTTGGGGGAGGTGGCAGCGCGTAGCGCTGACGGAGAGGGTGCGACGGGCAGAATATCGTGCGGTTTCTAGAGCATGATGCGAAAAAGTGGGCACCGGTTTTTACCTTCGGTGGCCTGCGGCTCGCAAAAAATCAGGCGAAAACAAAGACTCCTAGAGCATGATGCGATCCTTTCTTATCACATCATGCTCTAGAAGTTGCGCCCCCTCCG